>JAAYEM010000069.1 GCA_012728725.1 Tissierellia bacterium
ATATGGAGAAGGTATGAAAAAGGCTCTGATACAGTATTTAAAGGATAATAATATTCCTTTGACGGATACAATAGGACAGGATATATATGAAAAGCTAGGTATAATACTTATGGATTAGAAGGAAAAAGACAGGCCCAAAGGCCTGCCTTTTTTCAATTTTACTACTTAGTAGTAGTTCCTCCACCCATACTTTGTTGTGCCATTTCAACTAGTTTCTTAGTCATATATCCACCAACATATCCATTTTGTCTGGATGGCAAATTACCTTTATCTATTGAATTGTAGTTAGCTAAACCAAGCTCAGAAGCAATTTCTAATTTCATTTGATCCAATGCTTGTCGAGCTTCAGGTACTAGAATTCTCCTAGAACCAGTTTTGTTGTTAGCCATTATATTTCACTCCTTTCTAGATAATAGATATTTTTTATTTAATATGAAATTGTACTAGTATTATGTGTAGAAAAGGGAAAGATAAACATGTAAATTTATCTAATTTGTCCATAAAAAGAAATAAAAATTCCATTACTTGCCTGTTTATTTATGGATTAGATTTGAAAATTTCTAAAACAAAGGCTTTAAAAATTTTATGTCTAATAAACTAAAACTTCCCAATACATGGGAAGTTTTTTACTAAAAATCAAATTAAAAAGGAATTTTAAAGTCTAAGCTTGGATAGGAAAGGTATTTTAGTTTTTATGTAACAATTAAATTTTATAGGCGTAGTATGTATTGTAGGAAATTAAATATGGTTAGGAGGATGCAGGATGAATAGGGATTATTACTATGACAGAGGAAAAGAGCTGGCAAGGGCCTATATACCATTTCAGATTATGAACCAAGTATTCAGTCCTGAAGAAGCCCTTATAAGGGGGACCCTCTTTCCAGAATTATATATGCCCTATAAGGCTAGGACTGATGATATAGGCGGAGGTGTAATCTATGGATAGGGAGCAAAAACTACTGTTAAAAGAAATGATGGAGATTGGGTTTGCGTTGGTAGAGACCAATCTTTATTTAGATACCCATCCAACAGATGAAAGAGCCTTAAGGCTTCATAACAGCTATTCTCAGAAATATAGTGAATTAAAATCACTATATGAAGCCAGATATGGTCTTTTGACCTTTATGGGTATGAGCGGTTGTCCTTGGTCTTATATTAATGGACCTTGGCCTTGGGAAATAAATTTTGATATATAGAGAGGGGGAGCATTATGTGGATATACGAGAAAAAGCTACAATACCCGGTTAGAGTAGATACTACAAACCCTACTTTGGCAGCTATGATTATAGAGCAATTTGGAGGTGCTGACGGAGAATTATCAGCAGGAATAAGGTACTTAACCCAGAGATGGACCATGCCTACTAATCAGGCAAAAGCAATACTTACCGATATAGGCACTGAAGAATTGGCCCATTGGGAAATAGTTGGGACCTTGGTATGGAAACTGGTAAAGGATGCCACAATTGACCAAATAAAAGGCACTCCTTTTGAAGCACATTATGTGAATCATGGCAAAAGTCCCTTCCCCCATGATGCGGCAGGGGTACCTTGGTCAGCTAAATTTATAAACTCAAAGGGCGATCCAATAGCAGACCTCCATGAAGATATGGCAGCTGAACAAAAAGCCAGGGCTACCTATGAATGGTTGATAAATATCAGCGATGATCCAGGGGTAATAGACACATTGAGATTTTTAAGACAGAGAGAGATTGTACATTTCCAAAGATTTGGTGAAGCTTTGAGGATTGTTCAGGAGGAATTGGATAGGAAGAAATACTATTAATAGCGGAGATGGCTCCGCTATTAATATTTTTTATAGGAGGGCAAAGGCTTAAAGGAAAAATTAATTTTAACTAATTGTGATTAAATATAGATTATAATGGTATATATAAAATGTGATAAAAAGTAATTATTTTCAAGGGGGGATACATATGAATGCAATGACAGCAGCTAATCTAAGATCAGCTTATGGTGGCGAGAGTCAAGCCCACATGAGGTATAGGATCTGGGGTGAAAAAGCAAAAAAAGATGGTTTTCCAAATGTAGCTAGACTATTTATGGCCACTTCTGATGCAGAGGAAGTACATGCTACTTTGCATTTTAAAGCTTTAAAAGATGAAGTAGGATCCTTCGATGTAACTTCAGGAGGAGGTTTTGGATACGGTTCAACATCAGAAAACCTTCAGGGGGCCATAGATGGTGAACTATTTGAAGTTGAACAGATGTATCCAGCATACATAGCTGTAGCAGAAATGCAAAATGAAAAAGCAGCCCTTTCAGCTTATAGATTTGCTATTGAAGCTGAAAAGGTTCATGCAGAGCTATTTACTAAAGCCAAAGAAGCAGTAGACCAGGGCAAGGATTTAGAGGCGGAAACGGTATTATTATGCCCTGTATGTGGTTTCATTACAATAACTGGTAAAGAAGAACTTTGCCCATTATGTAATGCTAAAAAAGAATTGTTCAAAGAATATTAATATATTGATAAGGTGCCTTAAGGCACCTTATTTTTATGAAACTCTTTTATAAGCATAAAGATATAGCTTACCCTTTTACCTAAATAAGCTATGGGAATAGTAACTATATTCTATAATTAATTTATTAAATACATTATAAGGGGGAATAACCCATGTATAAAGAAGAAGTAATATTAAAGTAATATTAAAAAATGAGACAGGTCTTCATGCAAGACCAGCTAGCCTATTTGCCGAAGAGGATCTAAGTTTTCGGCCAATATTAAGGTATTTAAAAATGAGAAAGAATATAATGCTAAGAGCATCATGGGTATATTAAGTATGGGAGCAAGCAAAGGAGATGCTATTACAATTCAGGCGGAAGGCGAAGATGAAAAAGAAGCTGTAAAAGCATTGGTGGATTTAGTTACTGATAATTTCAACGAATAGGATACAGAGCAATTAGACTTTGTCTTGATAGGACAGAAATATTTAAAACCCAATTAAAAGCCATATTAAGGGCTTCAGCCTTTGGGAATGTAAAGATAATGTTTCCTATGATATCTAATATAAAGGAAATAAGAGATG
>JAAYEM010000070.1 GCA_012728725.1 Tissierellia bacterium
ACATTTTAGCTAGGTTTATTTAAGTGTGCCCAAAATACATGTAATTCTATCCATCTCAATCATAACACAAAAATAAGGGTAAAAATAGTAATGGAGCGGGATTTAAGAAAATCCCACCCCAACTATTGACAAAGAGCCTTATTTTTCAAATACCTTTCTAACTTTGTCCACTGCCCAGTCGATTTCTTCCTTAGTTATTACTAGTGGTGGAGCAAAGCGGATAATGTTTTCATGAGTATCTTTGCATAGAACTCCAAGTTTTGCTAATTCTTCACAGTATGGTCTGCAGTTACGATCTAATTCAAATCCTACGAATAGACCTCTACCTCTGATTTCTTTGATCATTGGGTTATCGATCTTCTTCAATTCATTTAAGAAGTATTCTCCTAATTCTCTAGAGTTTTCAATTAAGTTCTCTTCTTCTAATACTTCTATTGCTGCGATTGCACAAGCACATGCTAATGGGTTTCCACCAAAGGTTGAGCCGTGGGAACCTGGGTTGAATACGCCTAGTATGTCTTCATTAGCTGCTATACAGGAAATTGGATATACTCCACCGCCTAGTGCTTTACCCATGATGTAGATATCAGGTTCTACGTCTTCCCAATCACATGCAAACCATTTACCTGTACGGCCTAAACCAGTTTGAATTTCGTCAGCTATGAATAATACGTTGTTTTCTTTACAGATTTCAGCTGCTTCTTTCAAGAATCCATCTGGTGGAAGTTTAATTCCTGCTTCACCTTGGATAGGCTCAGTAAGGAAGGCTGCTGTATTTTCAGTGATTGCTTCTCTTAACGCATCAGCATCACCAAATGGTATTACCTTAAATCCAGGAGTGAATGGTCCGAATGCTCTTCTAGCATTCTCATCTTGTGAGAAGGAGATTATTGTAGTTGTACGGCCGTGGAAGTTTCCAGATGATACAATTATTTCTGCCTTGCCTTCTGGTACTCCTTTTACATCATATGCCCAACGTCTTGCAGTTTTGATAGCAGTTTCTACAGCTTCCGCTCCAGTGTTCATTGGAAGAACTTTTTCTTTACCAGTAATCTCTGTTACTTTTTTGTAGAATAGTGGTAGAATATTGTTTTGGAATGCTCTTGATGTTAGAGTAACTTTGTCTGCTTGATCCTTAAGGGCTTGTATTATCTTTGGATGCCTGTGGCCATGGTTCATTGCTGAGTATGCAGCAAGCATGTCCATGTACCTATTGCCTTCTGGGTCCTCTACCCATACACCTTCAGCTTTTGCGATAACTACTGGTAGGGGATGATAGTTACGAGCACCATACTTAAGATCCATTTCCATTAGCTCTTTACTGCTGTACATAAAATCGCTCCTTTCAAATTATAAATTAATCTGTTATACTATGTAGTAAAAATAACAGATTTATTTTGTTATTTTAAAGTCTAAATATTAATGTTTACTATTATAATTTTACATAATTACAATGGGATATGTCAATTACTTATAGTAGTTTTTACAGGTATTTTTCCTTATTATTACAAGGCATTTACACGCTATAAGACTGTGTACTACATTAATTAGCCCCTTATTTCTTAGCAAATCAAAAAACCTTGCCCATTGTTAACTTTAAGTAATTTTTGAATCCGCTTAAACAAGGCCTTCCACAAGAAACACCTTAAAAACCCAACAATTTGTTTACTTTTAGTCACATTATACCGACTTTATATGGGGAGAAGCTACGTTTCGATAAATAGTTAAAATTTTAACGAAAATCCCCCTATAAACTGTAAAATTGATTTTTAAATTTCTAATTATTTGGTATAATACTAATAAATGCAACTTTGGTAAATAAATATATTAGCCCCATATGTATAGAATATAGACTAGGATACATACTATCATATTTAGTTGCTTCTGTTTTTAAAACTTTAAGGGTTTGAGGATTATAAAAATAAGGAGGTATACAAGTGAAGACGGATGTTCAAATTGCTCAAGAAGCGAAAATGCTTCCTATTTCAGAGGTAGCAGCCAAACTAGGATTAAGTGATGATGATCTAATCCATTATGGAAAGTATAAGGCAAAGATCAATTTAGATGTTATGGAAAGGCTAAAGGATAAGGAAGACGGGAAATTAATCCTAGTAACTGCTATAAACCCAACCCCAGCAGGTGAGGGTAAAACCACAGTAAACATTGGGTTAAGTATGGCGCTAAATAAAATAGGTAAAAAAGCTATAACAGCCTTAAGGGAGCCTTCCTTAGGACCAAGCTTTGGTATTAAAGGTGGGGCAGCTGGTGGAGGATATTCACAAGTTGTGCCTATGGAGGATATAAACCTACACTTTACAGGAGACTTCCATGCCATAACTACAGCTCATAACCTGATAGCAGCCCTATTAGATAATCATATTCACCAAGGTAATGAACTAAATATTGACCCAAGAAGGGTAGTTTGGAAAAGGGTCCTCGATATGAATGATAGGGCATTGAGAAATATAGTAGTGGGACTTGGTGGAAGACCAAATGGAGTACCAAGGGAAGATGGATTTGATATAACAGTGGCATCAGAGATAATGGCCATATTCTGCTTATCTAAAGATTTAGAGGATTTTAAAGCCAGGGTTGGAGAAATATTAGTTGCATATAAGTATGATGGCAGCCCAGTATATGCAAAAGATTTAAAGGCACAAGGGGCAGTAGCATTATTGATGAAGGATGCTATCCATCCTAACCTAGTTCAAACCCTAGAAAATACACCTGCCTTAATCCATGGTGGTCCCTTTGCTAATATTGCCCATGGTTGTAACTCAATGATAGCTACAAAACTGGCTCTAAAGCTAGCAGATTATACAGTAACAGAAGCAGGTTTTGGTGCTGACCTAGGTGCGGAGAAATTCTTTAATATAAAGGCTAGATTTGGTGATCTAAAGCCTGATGCAACGGTAATAGTAGCTACAGTTAGGGCTCTAAAACATCATGGTGGAGTTAAGAAGGACGAATTAGGGAAGGAAAACCTAGATGCTTTAGCAAGGGGATTTGAGAATTTAGAAAAGCATATAGAAAATGTCAATAGATTTGGT
>JAAYEM010000071.1 GCA_012728725.1 Tissierellia bacterium
AAATACCACCCTTCCCTTTGTTTTTTCCTCTACAAACTGCATCACTCCATAGCCATGATTTGGCTTATACATGGCTAATAAAATTAAAAAAGCAGTTTCAGTTAATGGTCCTTCTTTAATTTCCTTTTTCATTTTCCTCACCTTATTACGTCGCACGTAGTATTTGATTTTATTATATCGTCATACGTAGTAGGTGTCAAGTAGTAAAGTGAAAATATGGTATTAATATATGATTACTTACTAATACCACTAGGTTAGTTTTGAAAGCTTTAATTTTAATAGTAAATAATTTATCATTAAGATCTTTATTACTTCATTCCTATAAATTCCTCTAGATTTTAAACACCATAAGAAGGATTTGAAGTTAGGATATTTATGGATATCTTCCTTTAGTATATTTTATCTTAATACTGTATTCTTAAAAGGAGATTTTGCACATGACGTAGAATATAGTATATTAAGAGATTAAAAGGAGAGATGATTTTGTTTGATAAATTATGCCACAAATATACCAAAAGAAAAGTCTATTTAGGCACAGCCATATTACTTATTTTAATAAACACTATTACCATGTTCATAATTTATAAGACAAATACTAGTTTTACTATAGGTGATCAGAAATTTAGATATGTCTCTGATAAAAGAAATACTGTATTGTTTAAAGATAATCAGGATAATGAAATCAATGTTATAATTGAAAATGGCACAAAATCAAGTATATTAGATATTATAGCCACTAAATACCAAGTTATATATAAAGATAAAGAGATAAAAGCAGACTTTTCAAATTGGTTTTATGATGGTATCATTATTCAAACAAATGAAAGAGATTATAAATTGACATTTAGCCAGTACTCGGACTTTTCTACTAATGAATACGGACCTTTTGATATAAATCTTGTTTATAATCTAAATACTACCTATAGTTTTGCTAAGGATAAATCCTTTATTTGGGCCATGATTTTTATTATATTTCCTTTTATCTTTCTGGGATTAGCAGGAATAATGTACCCTGAAGAACTATGGAGATTTAACCATATGTTTACCGTTCGAGGCGGCGAACCAACAGAATGGGCAATATTCTGGAATAAATTAGGTGGGGTTATAATCATAGCTATAGCTTTACTGGTGCCCTTAATGTTTTTATGATTTGGTTTAATCCTGCCATAGAGTTTTTCCTGCTTTATAATAGTATGACAAAACCCATAGCTAAAGCTATGGGCTAATTTTTTTAATATCTATTTCATAGATTCTATTATACTTTCAGCAAGATTTTCCATTTGATCAATATTTTCCTCCTTCATAGACGAGTTTATTAGTACATAATTTTCTAAAACATTCATATCCTTCATCTCACCTAAAAGTTCACCGATTAGCTTTCCAGCTCTAGGTGCCCAGGTTCCATTTTCAATTATGCCAACGGTACGTTTTTGTAAATTTAATGCCTTCATATCTAATAGGAAATTTTGTACTGGGGTATAGATATTTAAATTATAAGTTGCAGAAGCCAAAACCAAATGGCTGTATTTAAAGGCATCGGCTATTAAGTAGGATACATGGGTCTTTGAGGCATCGTACATAACTACATTAGTCATACCTTTCTCTACCAATCTCCTAGCTAAATTTTCAGCAGCTGCCTCTGTATTCCCATACATGGAACCATAAACTATCATTACACCCTTTTCCTCCGGTTCATAACTACTCCATTTATTATATTTATCTATAAAATAGTCTAAATTTGTACGCCATACTGGCCCATGGAGTGGACATATGTATTTTATATCCAAATCCTTTGCTTTTTTCAGCAGAGTTTGGACCTGAGGTCCATATTTTCCTACTATATTGGTGTAATACCTTCTAGCAGGTAATAAAAAGTCCCTTTCAAAATCCATTTCATCATTGAATAATTTTCCATCTAAGGAACCAAAAGTTCCAAAGGCATCAGCAGAAAATAAGACTCCATTAGTAGTATCAAAGGCCGCCATAGTTTCTGGCCAATGGACCATTGGAGCAGATATAAATATGAATTTATGCTTTCCAAAGGATATAGAATCTCCATCCTTAACCTCTATTTTTTCACCTACTTTAAAGCCAAATTGCTCCATGAAATCAAAGGTCTTTCTATTTCCTATTATCTTTACATCTGGATAATGGCAGACTACTTCCCCTATACATCCTGCATGATCTGGTTCCATATGGTTTATAACCAAGTAATCTAGTGGCCTATCTCTTAGAAGATATTTTATATTGGCCATAAACTGATTGCATATGGACCAATCTACTGTATCTAGTAAAACCGTCTTTTCATCTAATAGGAGATAGGAATTATAGGAAATCCCCTCAGGAATAGGGTGGATATTTTCAAACCTGGAAAGCCTGCGATCGTTTCCTCCAACCCAATATAAATCCTCAGTTACCTTTCGAAGGTTATACATTTATGACCCCCCATATTTAATATTTATTCTATATATACCTAATTATTTTTTATATACACCCCTTCTGATTAAAATTTATTTAAGTTTATTAATAACTCATCTATACACTCTATGTTTTAAATTTCAAAAATATAAATTATTCTTATATATATCTATAGCCCTAAAATAAAAATTCCAACAGTAGTTTAAATACTACTGTTGGAAGATCAAGAAGTTAGTTTCTTTGTATCCATTTCCCTCAATCCATATCTCTCTATACCGCTTTCTAATATACTGCCTATAAATTCTGCCTTGTCCATTCCGTAAGCCTTGGCTGCATATCCCATATATCCATGGTGAACCTTTATTTTACCATCCTCATCCTTTTCTGAATCTGTAGTAAGGCCTGCAAAGGTGTTGATCTCTAGGAAGTAGGGTACTCCATCCTTACCAAAAATCATATCAATTCTGGCATAATCCTTGGCATTTAATACCCTGTATATTTTTAAAGCTACATCCTTTATATATTTCTCCTCTTCCTCTGAAAAATTAGCTGGGCAGTGGATTATCTCCCTATCATACATCTTATGTTCAAAGGTATTAGTTTTAGCAGAATTATATTCTATTTCCACTATTGGAAGCACCACTGGATTTTTATAACCTATTATTCCTACAGTTATCTCCCTTCCCTCAATGAATTCTTCTATTAGAGCCTTCTGGCCTAGATGCTTGGTAATCTTTCTAACCACCTTTGGTAAATCCTCATACTTATATATTATATTCTCCTCATTGATCCCTGCACTTCCCCTTCCATTAATGGGCTTTACAAATAAGGGATATCTTAAATTTATCTCAGGTATATCCTTCTCATTGTTTGCTACAACAAATTTAGGGGTAGGCAGCTTGTTATAGGCTACTATTTCCTTCCTCTGGGCCTTATTCAAGGGCACCAGATCAATACCTGAGCCAACATATGGGATACCAAAGGTCTCTAGGAAGGTAACCTCCTTTAAACTAGAGGCATTAAATACAATATCCACCTTCTCCTTTTTGATAATTTCAAATGTCTTCCTAGGATCCCTTTGCCATTCTATGAGGCAAGCATCATAACCTGCAAGTTTTAAGGCAGAATAATGGTGATAAGCCTCTTCATAGGCATCATCGTAGACCTTATCAGGTGTAAGCCGCATCTGTTGCTCTACATTTCTAAATTTCCTCCAAAATACACCCACCTTCATCTAGATCATCTCCTCCTACTACTATATTTTTAGACAGCAAATATATACCTTTTGGTAAAGGTATATAAGACATATTTAGTTGTCAGAAAATTTTGAAATTAAGGACATGAAAAATAAAATTAGATTAAATAGAAAGCTTTTTTGGAAAAGCTTAAAGGAATGATTTAATCTAAAGGCTTTATATATAGTATATCACATTTATTTTTTAATGCAAATATAGAAAATATATGGGATAGTGTCAAGTTACTGTAGGAAAAAATAATTAGTATTATCCCCAGTTTGATGGAGTATGCTAAAATACTTAATTTAATATACTTATTACAATATGTTTTTTTGGTATAACAAATAAACAATAATATTTTTTAAAACATC
>JAAYEM010000004.1 GCA_012728725.1 Tissierellia bacterium
ATTTATATACAATCTTTTATCTATAAGTTTATATTATGGGGGGTAATTGTTATAATAGTAGAGGAAAAGTTTATTAGCAATAGAATAAGTGCTAAAACTTACCAAGGCCTTCTATATATCAAAATTAAGGGGGTTATTATATGCTAGTAAGTATTATTGGAGTACCTATCAATTACGGTTGCGATAGAAAGGGTGTAGAACATGGGCCAATAAAATTAAGGGAGAAGGGTATTGTAGAGGTTATTAAAAATAGAAACCATCAGGTCTATGATCTAGGCAACCTATATATACCTTTGGTGCCCGAGTCTGAAAAGTACGCCCAACATGAAAACCTGAAATATCTAAAACCCATTATAGAAGCCAATACCAATCTTTCCCATTTGGTATACAGTGCCCTATCTTCAAATTCCTTCCCCTTCATAATTGGTGGAGACCATTCCTTAGGTTTAGGTAGTATTTCAGGTGCTAGTAAATATTATGATAATTTGGCAGTTATTTGGATAGATGCCCATGGCGATATAAATACCCATGAAACTTCCCCATCTGGCAATATCCATGGAATGCCCTTGGCAGCTGCTTTAGGAGAAGGAGATCCTTCACTTACAAACCTATACTTTAATGGTTCAAAGGTAAAGTCAGAAAATGTGTATATTATTGGTGCTAGGGATTTAGATAAGGGTGAAATAGAGCTGGCTAAAAAACTGGACTTAAACCTATATACCATGGATACCATAAGGGAAAGGGGACTGGAAGAGGTTATAGATGAAATAGTAGGTAAAATAAGGGCCTCTAATGTTGATGGAGTGCATCTAAGTTTTGATATAGATGTTTTAGATAAAAGCCTGGTACCTGGAACTGGTACCCCAGTGAAAAATGGTTTTAATGTAGGAGAGGCAAAATATATACTTGAACAATTCTTAAAAACAGGCCTAATTGGTTCAATGGATTTGGTAGAACTGAATCCAACCCTTGATAAGGAGGATGTGACTGCAGATATCTGTATAGAATTAACCGATTGGACATTTGAAATACTTGGAAAAAACCGTAATTGATTCTATGGATAATAAAATTACTCCACCTCTAATATTAGAGGTGGAGTAATTTTTTAATCCTATCCAATAGAAGAATGGGATCCTCTATATCCATAGCCATTTTCTCAATAGGACACATATCCGTCCCATCCCTATTTTTAATATAGTTACAAATATTATCATAACTATATTCTATATTCCCTTCTTTTAAAAGATCCATTGCCATTTTGGAAATCAGTTTCCCATGGACCTCCTTGGCCCCTACATATATACAGAGGATTGCTGCCCCTCTACCTATAACCCTGTCGGCTATAGAAAGCCCCTCTATACTATTCCCCATTTTAGTGGCCAAGGTATACATGGGTTTTATGCCTTTTTCTCGGCTTTTATATATTAATTCCCCATTCCTTACTGCAACCATGGTTAAATCCTCTTCTTCCAATACTTTTATTGCCAATTCTATATCCTTCATCTTATTCAACTCCAATTAAAGATTTTGATTTATATATATCCTTCTTCTTGAATATGATCAAATTAGTAGTAAATCTAAATATTAAATCTATTGCCAGGGCAATCCATATAAAGGTTAGGCTGGTCTTAAAAACAAAGGCCCCTGCCAGGGAAAGGGGAACCCTTATTAGCCATAGGCCTAACATGGAAACTATCATAGGGATTTTAGTATAGCCAGCCCCTCTCAAGGCCCCATTTAACACCCCATTTATATTCTGAGGTATTTGAACGATTCCCATAACCAATAGATACACTGCCCCTATCCCAATTATTTCAGCATCCTTAGTCAGAAGCCCCATTATATGATCTGGGAAAAATATTAGGACCCCACCTGTAAACAGGGTAAGGATGCTGGTCCACTTAATAAGCTGGCGTAAATACACTTTCCCCTCTTCCCTATTCTGGGAACCAATAGAATGGCCAATAAAGGTAGTTGCTGCAACTCCAAAACCTGCTGCAGGCATATAGGATATGGCTTCCGCTTGAAGTCCCAATTGATAGGCAGCATAGGCCACTTCCCCGTAAGTAAGGATGGCCCTTGCCATAAATATGGCCGCCCCTTCCCAAAATATGGTTTCAAAGGAAGTGGGCAGGCCTACCCTATATACTGATAAAACCTCTCCCAAGTCTATATTAAGAGAAATTTTTCCCGCCAGGCTAGTTAATACTCCCTGCTTACCAAATAATACCCTCAATCCTAATAGGGCTGCTATGAATTGGGCTATCAGTAAACTAAAAGCAGCTCCCCTTAATCCCATAGGGGAGAGTCCCATTTTGCCAAATATAAGTATATAGCTAAAAATTATGTTTACAAAATTCATTATAAGGGCTATCTTCATAGGAGTTTTGGCATTTCCCATTCCTTGCAGGGTTCCTGCCACTATTAACACCACTGCAATAAAGGGTAATCCCCAAGAAATAATCCTTAAATACAATACCCCATTAGCCAATAGCTCCGGGCTAGGGTCGAATATACTTAATAATATTTCTGCATTCCAATATAATAATTGCTGAAGTATAAGGACTAATAGGATTGAAAAGAACAAAGTATGGCTTGCAATCCTCTTCAGTTTAACATAATGGTTAGCCCCATAGGCTTGGGCAACAAATACGGATACCCCTGTTGCCACCCCTTTAAATATTGCCCAGATCATGTTGAATATAATATTGCTCATCCCTATGGCCCCAACTGCTAAAGGATCTATTCTGCCTATCATAGCCATTGAAATAATCCCAGTAGTCATCTGAAGGATATTTTCAATAGTTATAGGCAATATCATAGATAGTATCTTTTTCCTTATTATTTTGTCTTCCCTATTTTTGATGTCTTTTTTCATATCTACACCCTATAGTCTCCTTTCCGTAAATTTAGTCACATAACCATTATAGCAGTAGTCAAAATATTTTCCTACTTTAATTTAACATAATTCCCGATAGAAGTCTCCCACTTCTATAAGTGGGAGATGAATATCGGTTGATAAATTTTTCCTTTTATGTTATAATTCTTGATAGATATAATCAGTGTTAATTAAAAGGAGTAAAGATATAATGATAAAAT
>JAAYEM010000072.1 GCA_012728725.1 Tissierellia bacterium
CATAAAAGAGGCCAGCCAGGCATTAGGTGGCTGGAGGCTTATAGATTGTACCATGTATGTGACCTTGGAGCCCTGCAGCATGTGTGCTGGGGCCATTGTTAACTCCAGAATAGAAAGGCTGGTCATAGGGGCCAGGGATCCTAAAATGGGTTGTTGTGGTACAGTAATGAATATAGTGGATAATCCTAATTTCAACCACAGGGTGGAAACCAAATTTGGCGTATTAGAAGAGGAATGCAGCCAAATAATGAAGGAATTTTTTAAAAGATTAAGGGAAAATAAATAATGGAGAGATGTCCGAGAGGTCGAAGGTGGTGGTCTCGAAAACCACTGTACAGCTTACGCTGTACCGAGGGTTCGAATCCCTCTCTCTCCGCCAAAAAAGCTTGGCATATACCAAGCTTTTTATTATGGTCACCATTATTTGGAATAGTATCAGTAAACAATCAGGGTATAAATAAATAAAAAGCAGAGGGATCTATATGAATATTCGTAGAAAAAGCCCAGAGGAAAAAGTGTACTATTACATGAAAAAGGAAGGTTTAAATCCTGAGGAAAAGAAGGATCTATACTATCAATTGACCATATTAGATTGGCCTTATATGATGGATTGCTATGGCAAGGATTTTACCGATAGGATTGTAGATAGGATTTCAGAAGAGCTTGTATATGATATAGAGAGCATATCCCATATAATTCAACTGTACAACAATGTATATGGAGTATATACTTTAGAATTTGCAAGACTTATCACCAGATCCTATATAAGGGATAAAATCAGCTTTATGAAAGGATTAAATCAAGTCAAGGATGAAGCAATAAATATAGTATATGCCTTTAGATTAAACAATGTTTTTCCAGATAATAATATAGAGAAGGATATGGAGGAAATAAAAAATTCCCCCCTATTGACTAAGGAGGAAAAGGAAAGGGCTTATAATTTTTTCCACATGTATAAAACCATATGTTCTACCTGAGTATAAAAAGGAGGGAAGTTTTTCTCTTTTTATTTTCTCAAAATAATCATAATTTGGTATAATATATGAAGTTGTACTAGTTATTACTAAAGAAAAATAATTTACTTAATGGGGGGGAAACTGTGTATATTGAGTGGTTTTTAGACAGGGCCATAATTCATATCGTTGGACTATTAAATTTAATAGGTGTACTTATTATTACATTGGCTTCCATAAAGGTCATAATCAGTTTGATCAGGAGTAGGTTTAATTTTAAGCAGGAAGGCAAAAAGATTGAATTTGCCCAAGCCCTTTCTTTGGCATTAGAGTTTAAACTGGCAGCGGAGATATTGATGACAGTAGTAATTAGGACCCTAGATGAATTCATAATCCTTGCAGGGGTAACCTTATTAAGGATTATAATAGGAATAGTAATCCATTGGGAGTCAGAAGCTAAAGAGAAAAAACAATTGGCAGAAACAAATACAAAGGCTTCAAAATAACAGTATGGTTCAAATAGGTATACTATTTTACTAGATTAAAGTAGAAGGTATACCTATTTTATTTACGGATAGAAAAGTTTTTATTTATTTTTTCAGTAAAAAGAATTTTTATTAATAGGTTATAAAAAGTATTATCCCGCTTTATTACCATTAAAAGCTTTTTTTAATATAATAGGAAAATTATTACACAAAACTCCTGGTACCAAATAATTCCTATAAATTTTAACAAATATTTCTTAAAGCTATAATAGAAAGCTTTTTTTTAACTAGTAGGAAGGTTTTTGTCGTTTTTTATACAATAGAAACATATTATCTGATGAATTTCCCAACTTTGTATTAATAAAATATAGATGGTAATAATTGACAGACCTAGATAAGGGCTAATATCTAGAGAGAAAATTCTGTATTGACAGAAAAGTCGGATTATGATACCCTCATATTATAAAGAAAACTGTATCTTTAAAATATTCAAAAAATTTTTATAATTTTGCTTGTAGGCCTGTTTGTTGGTCTTTGATAAGTTTATATAATATACTGCGGCCTTTTGCATACAATATAGTAAATATTAGTACATATAAAGCAAGGAATCCTATTTGTCTTTCCCTCTTTCTACTTCTCTGGTATCTGACCCATATGGGAGAGTATCATAATAACTTTTCCAGTATAGTTAATAGCAATGATTTATTAATCATTAGATTAACTACCTTCCGCTGAAATGATTTTCCCCTATATCCACCCATTTAACTACCACAAGAAGCAGAAAAAGGCCTTTATTTAATTTATACCTGTTTATAGGGATTTGATTTTAGTAACAAATAGTTTTTCTCCTTTTGTCTTTTCATGATGACAAGGGGAATAAATTATTTTGTTCCAGTTACTATAAATCAAGTAAAACTAATTAGTTCGACTAAGTCGGACAATAAAAATTCGGGGGTGTAGTTAAATGAAATCTAAACTGGTGGTATTGCTTCTAATTCTAAGCTTGTTGTTCACTACTGTTATTACTGGCTGCAGTAGTGAGACATCAAAAGATGAAGGTACACCAGCAGAAACTGCAACAGAAGAAGGTGGAACTGAAGAGGAAGCTGCAGCTGATGACGGTGAAACCATTAAAATTGGTGCCATCCTACCTTTGACTGGTAGTGCAGCTGCAACAGGAGTAAAGTTACAAGCAGCCATGGAAGTAGCTCAAGAAATAATTAATGGCGAATATCCAGATCTAAATATGCCATTAGCAAAAGATGCGGGATTACCTAATTTAGGTGGCAAAAAGATAGAAATTATATTTGCAGACCATCAAGGTAACCCAGAAATGGCCAAATCTGAAGCTGAAAGGCTTATAGAAGAAGGAGTAGTAGCCTTAGTTGGTGCTTATCAAAGTTCCTGTACTAAACCAGCAAGCCAAACTGCTGAGCAATATGGAATACCATTTGTATGCGGATCCTCTTCATCTGCTGCATTGACAGAGCGGGGACTTGAGTATTTCGTACGTATTGCTCCTAATGATGATATGGAATCAGAAATGTTCTATGAATTCATGCTTTATCTAAATGAAAATTATGATGTAGATATTAAGACTGTAGCTGTTGCTTACATCGACAATGAGTTTGGAGTCCATGCTAAGGAAATGGCTGAAAAGTGGTACAATGAAGTTTATAAGGATAAAGGATTTGAATACTTAGGATCAGTAGCTTATGCTACAGATGTTACCAACGTAGATACAGAAGTACAGCAAATAAAGGATATGAATCCAGATGCCATATTCCATGCATCCTATATAGCTGATATTACTATGTTTGTTAACAAGTATAGGGATGCAGGTGTTACACCAAAATGTGTACTCAATTACTGTGGAGGATTCCAAGATACCCAATTCGTAGTTAACCTAGGAAAGGATTCAGATTACTTTGCAGGAGGAGCTGCCTTTACTGCGGCCCATCTTGATACCATGCCAGAACTTAAATTTATAAATGACTTGTATAGGGAAAAGACCAATTCCCATTTTGATGGTCCTGCATTAGAAGAATTTGCATCCATAATGGTAGTTGCAGATGCCATCAACCAAGCGGGAAGCCTAGATAGCGATGCTATAATGGAAGTAATTAGGAATACTGAATTTGATGCCCCATACTTTGCATCTGGCGCAATAAGATTTAATGAAAGTGGTCAAAATGAAATCTCTGCATCATACATAGTTCAAATTCAAGATCAAGAATATCAAGCCGTATGGCCAGAGGATATTGCAACATCTACACCATGGGTTCCATTCCCCGATTGGAGTGAAAGAAAATAGTCTTTAATTAAAAGAGGGCAATGAAACCTGCCCTCTTTTTTATCATAATACTAAATAAAAATTGAAGGAGGGTACACAGATGGGACAGATAATAGTTAATGGAATTCTCATGGGTTTTATCTATTCATTAGTAGCAATTGGGTTAACCCTGACATGGGGCACAATGGGGATACCTAATTTTGCTCATGGTGACTTTTTAATGCTATCAATGTATTTAGCTTTTTGGGCTTTTGAATTAATCGGTATAGACCCATTACTCATGCTGCCAATCTGTATTTTAGCAATATTTATACTGGGAGTATTGACCTATAAGGGAATCATTTCCAGGGTTATCGATGGAGCCAGTTTAACTGCCCTTTTAGCCACTTTTGGTTTGGGTATGTTTTTGAAAAATCTTGCTCAATTTTTATGGACTCCAAACTATAGGTATATTAATGATGCACTGGTTTCTGGCAAAATCATTAAATTAGGCAATATAGTTTTAGGAGTTCCTCAGATTGTAGCTGCAGTGGGAAGTATATTATTAGTAGTTGTAATAGTGTATTTTATGGAGAATACCAGGACAGGCAAGGCCATTCAGGCTACCGCTTTAAATAGGAATACAGCCCTTCTTATGGGGATTAATACCAGTAAAATTTTTGCCATAACCTTTGGTATAACTGGTGCCTGTGTAGGAGCAGCCGGTGCTTTGATGTCAAGCTTTTTCCCTATATATCCAACCCTTGGTTCCCTGTTTAGCACCCTTTCCCTAGTCATAGTTGCTTTAGGAGGTTTGGGAAGTATTAAGGGAGCCCTTTATGGTGGATTGATTATAGGGTTGACTGAAGCCATTGGGGGTTACTTTTTAGGAACTCAATTTAAATATCTACTTGTATTCTTAATCTATCTAATAGTAATACAAGTTAGGCCAAAGGGGTTGTTCGGATGGTAAAGAATAAGAAAGCTATCATCATATTAATTGCTATAATGGCTATATTACCAATTTTTATTAAGTCTAAAGTGGTACTTAATGCCATAGTTCTATTGTTGATATTTGCCACTCTAGGAGAGGCTTGGAATATAATTACTGGTTTTGCTGGACAAACTTCTTTTGGACATGCTGCCTATTTTGGTATTGGGGCCTATACTTCGGCAGTACTATATTTCCATTATGAAATCAGTCCTTTAATAGGAATGGTTTTAGGCGCCATAATTGCTGCCATAATAGGAGTTGTTACCTCCTATCCTACTTTTAGGCTTAAAGGCCATTATTTTGCCATAGCAACATTAGCCATTGCAGAGGTAATTAAACAGCTTTTTATCAGCTGGAGATATGTAGAAGGGGCTACTGGTATATCCATACCTATTCTCCCCCGTTCTGCCACTTTTATGGAAAGGATTATATACCTACAATTTAATGAGAAGGTACCCTGGGTATATATAAGTTTATTTCTATTTGCTGTAGTAGTATTTATATGTGACTATCTTGAAAACTCAAAGATGGGATACTATCTAAAGGCTATAAGAGAAAGCCATGAGGCGGCAGAATCTATAGGAATCAATACAACCAACTATAAACTATATGCAATGATTGTCTCTTCAGCAATTTCTGCCCTTGCTGGTTCGATTTATGCCCAGTATATACTCTATATAGATCCCTTTATGATGTTTTCATTAGAAGTATCCATGAAGATAGTTTTACTCACTGTTTTAGGCGGTATAGGAAATATATTTGGGCCCATTATTGGAGCGGCCATATTCATACCCCTTTCAGAATTTACCCGTATGAAGCTGGGAGGTTCTGGTACTGGTATAGACCTGATGATATATGGTGCATTGATAGTATTAATATCTGTATTCCAGCCTAAGGGTATCATAGGTATAGTGGAATCTATAAGGAACAGATCTACTAAAAAGAAAGGGGGAGAAGGTGAAGTTGAAGCCCTTACTAGAAATTAAAAATATAACTATGAAATTTGGTTCCCTTATTGCCAATGAAGATGTATCCTTTAATATTCATGAAAATGAAATAGTGAGCTTGATCGGTCCCAATGGGGCTGGTAAAACCACCCTATTTAATTGTATAACCGGTTTTTATAAACCCTTTAGCGGCAAAACCATATATTTGGGCAAGGATATTACCAATTTGCCCCCTCATCGGATTTGTAAATTGGGAATTACCCGTACCTTCCAAATTGTTAAAACCTTAAATGAAATGACTGTAAAAGAGAATGTAATGACTGGAGCCTTTTTAACTACTAGGAATCGCAAGGAAGCTGAGGAAAGTGCAGAGGAGATTTTAAATATTACAGGCCTTTATAAGAAAAAGGATGTACTAGGGGCAAATCTTACCATTGCCGATAGGAAAAGGGTAGAGATTGCTAGGGCATTGGCTACCAAACCTAGGATACTGATGCTGGATGAGTGTATGGCAGGATTGAATCAAACGGAGATAAAAGAGGTAATGAATTTAATACTACAGCTTAAGGATCAAGGTTTATCCCTTCTAATAGTAGAACATATTATGGAAGCTATTATGCCCATATCCGATAATGTGGTGGTATTAAATGCTGGTAGAAAGATTGCTGAGGGCAAACCAGAAGATGTAGTAAACAATGAAGAAGTAATTAAGGCCTACCTGGGGGTGAAATATCATGCTAAAAGTAAAAAATCTTAATGTGGGATACGGTAATGTACCAGTCCTATTTGATTTGTCCTTGGAGGTTAAACAGGGAGAGCTGGTATCCGTAGTAGGCTCTAATGGTGCTGGCAAATCTACCTTGATTAGGGCTATATCAGGCATATTAAAACCCTACTCTGGAGAGATTGAATTCATGGGGGAACGTATAGATAATGTACCTGCCTATAAGGTGGTAGAAAAAGGAATTGCCCATGTCCCAGAGGGAAGGCAGGTATTTGGTAAATTGAGCGTTAAGGATAATTTACTTTTAGGTGCCTATACCATTAGAGATGAAAAGATCATAAATGCTAGGCTTAATGAGATGTATGAACTGTTTCCAAGGTTAAAGGAAAGGGAACATCAAAAGGCAGAAACCCTTAGCGGTGGAGAACAGCAGATGTTGGCTATTGCTAGGGGACTAATGTCCAATCCCAAATTATTGATGGTAGATGAGGTATCCTTAGGGCTTGCTCCAGTTATAGTTGAGAGGGTTTTGGAGGTACTGAAGGTAATCAGTAAGGATGTTACCGTTCTCATGGTTGAGCAGAATGTACAGGAAGCCTTAGAGATAGCTGATAGGGCTTATGTAATACAAAATGGCCGTATAGTTATGGAAGGCCCAGGAGAAGAGCTATTAGAATCGGATATGATCAAAAAGGCCTACCTAGGCTTATAGGATAGATTATAAAAAGTCGACAGAGGGAAAACCCTGTCGACTTTATCTATGTTTTTTTAGCATCTCATTCTTTATGTCCCATAGGGGTTTTGATAGGTCTACAAAATACTCATGAGGATTTTCAAACCGACGTACTTCCTCCCATAGGGTATTTACCTGCTCTTCGCAATAATTCCTTATTTCATCTATTGGTGGACTTTCATATATACATTTGCCCTTATCAAATATTTTTACCAACAATTTTCTAGCATAGAAATCGGTTAATGTTTTCCTCTTCCAAGTATAAATGGGGTGGAATATTTCATAGGGTTTGCTATCATCAATCTCTTCATCATGGAGGGTTATTACATCTGCAATGGCCTTGTTGGTTTTTCTATCGTATAATCTGTAGAGCTGCTTAAATCCAGGAGTAGTAATTTTATCCACATTTTCGCTAACCTTTATTTTAGGTATTATCTTTCCGTTTTCTTCTACAGCAACCAATTTATATACCCCACCAAAAACTGGCTCTGATCTTGCAGTTATGAGCCTTTCTCCAACTCCAAAGGAATCTATTTTAGCTCCCTGGTTCAAAAGATCCCTTATTACATATTCATCTAAACCACTGGAGGCAATTATTTGACAATCAGGAAATCCTGCATCATCCAGCATCTTCCTTGCTTCCTTGGATAGATAGGCTATATCTCCACTATCTATTCTTATCCCCTTAGGCCTATAGCCCCTTGGTACTATTTCTTCATTAAAGGTCTTTATAGCATTTGGAACACCAGATTTTAACACATTGTATGTATCTACCAATAGTACACAGTTATCAGGATAAAGTCTGGCATAGGTCCTAAAGGCTTCCAATTCAGAAGGGAACATCTGAATCCAACTGTGGGCCATGGTACCCAGTGCAGGAATGCTAAAATCCCTGTCTGCAATGGTACAGGCAGTGCCTATGGCTCCACCAATATAAGCGGCCCTGGCACCTAGTATTGCTCCTTCATACCCCTGGGCCCTTCTAGAACCAAATTCCATTACAGTCCGGCCCTGGGCAGCCCTTACTATCCTATTGGCCTTGGTAGCTATAAGGCTTTGATGATTTATTGTAAGGAGCATCATGGTTTCTATTATCTGGGCTTGAATTATAGGCCCCCTTACTATAACTATAGGCTCGCCGGGAAATATAGGGGTTCCTTCAGGAATAGCCCATACATCACATTCAAATTTGAAGTTTCTCAGATAGTCCAAAAATTCTTCACTGAACATTTTTTTGGACCTAAAGTATTCAATATCTTCTTCTGAAAATTTAAGGTTTTTAAGGTACTCTATAAGCTGCTCTACACCGGCCATAATAGCAAATCCACCATTATCGGGGATTTGTCTAAAGAACATATCGAAATAGGCGATTTTGTCTTTCATGCCAGTTTCAAAATAACCGTTGGCCATGGTAAATTCATAGAAATCAGCTAGCATGGTCAAATTTTTCTTATCTTTCCAATCTGTTTTAGTCATTATCGATATCTCCTTTATTTAATCTTTAGTTTGTACGTTAAAATAATTATATGCCTAAAAGAAATAAATTTCAACTTAAGCTGTAAGAAAATTTATACAAATAAAAGCAGATTGGTCCAAGGAGGACCCAATCTGCTTTTGTTAAGGGGGCTTTCTATATTTGAAGGGATTACCTATTAATAGTATTTCTTTCTTTGTAATTATTATGAATTTAATATTATTTTTTATGGAGGTTGGCACAGGGCCATTTAATCATATTTTAATGGGTTTTGCCTTTATAGTAATGGATTTTATTATAAATTTTGTACAAAATATGTTTACAAGAAGGAAGGGATAGGGTATAATAAAAATACCACCCCCCGGGGGGGTAACTATAGATGGGAGTTGATAGGATGGCAGTAAAAAAGGTTACCATAGACGTACTAGGCATGACCTGTGCAGCCTGTTCTGCTAGGGTAGAAAGGGCTATAAAAAAGCTAGAAGGGGTTATAGATTCATCTGTAAACCTGCTGGCTCAAAATGCAACTGTTGAATTTGACAAGGATAAGCTTAGTGTAGATGATATAGTTAAAACCATAGAGAAGACTGGATATGAGGTACCTTTAACCAAAAAAACCTTGATAGTGGAAGGAATGACCTGTGCGGCCTGTTCCGCCAGGGTTGAGAAGGTACTGAATAGACTGGAAGGGATAAAAAGGGCCACTGTAAACCTGTCTACCAATAAGGCTATAGTGGAATTTCCTTCAGGAGCAGTGGAGGATGAGGATTTGATTAAAGCAATAGAAAAGGCTGGCTACAAGGCAGAGATAGAGGTGGAAAGGGATGGGGACAGGGAAAAGGAGTTGAGGGAGAAGGAAATAAGATCCTTAAAAAGGTCCTTCATCATTTCCGCCATCCTTAGTTTACCCCTATTTTCAGCCATGTTTTTCCACATGGCCGGGATAGATAATATACTAAGCAATGGATATTTTCAATTATTATTGGCCACTCCAGTCCAATTTATAATAGGTTATAGATTTTATAAGGGAGCCTTCAATTCATTGAGGGGTGGAGGAGCCAATATGGATGTACTGGTGGCCATGGGAACATCTGCAGCTTACTTTTACAGCATATACAATCTTATAGTAGGAGTTCCCGAATACTATTTTGAAGCTTCTGCTGTAATCATTACACTAATACTGTTGGGTAAAACCTTTGAAGCGGTGGCAAAGGGCAAGACCTCTGAAGCCATAAAAAAATTGATGGGATTGCAGCCTAAAACAGCCAGGGTCATTAAAGATGGGGTAGAAATGGATATTCCAATAGAAGAAGTAACTATTGGGGATATAATAGTAGTAAGGCCTGGAGAGAGGATACCAGTAGATGGGATCATAGTGGAAGGTAATTCCTCTGTAGATGAATCCATGATAACAGGGGAGAGCATCCCCATAGATAAGACTGTAGGGGATGAAGTAATAGGGGCCACTATAAACAAATTTGGTTCCTTTAAGTTTCAAGCCAGCAAGGTGGGTAAGGATACTGTACTGGCTCAAATAGTAAAATTGGTGGAAGAGGCTCAAGGTTCCAAGGCCCCAGTTCAAAGGCTGGCAGATAAGATATCTGGCATTTTTGTCCCAATAGTGGTGGCCATTGCAGTTATAACCTTTTTAGGCTTTTATCTAATAAAAGGGGATTTTAATACAGGCTTGATAAATGCAGTGGCAGTCCTGGTAATAGCCTGTCCCTGTGCCCTAGGTTTAGCTACTCCTACAGCCATTATGGTGGGTACAGGCAAGTGAGCAGAAAATGGAATATTGATCAAATCTGGAGAGCATCTGGAAAGGGCCCATAAGATGGATACCATAGTATTGGATAAGACTGGTACCATCACCAAGGGAGAGCCGGAAGTTACAGACATAATAACCTTTAATGGGGTGGATAGGGATGAGCTTCTCAGGATAGCAGCATCAGTAGAAAAGGTATCAGAACATCCCCTAGGCCAGGCCATAGTTAGAAAAGGGGAAGAGGAATTATTGATTATAAAGGCGCCTGAAAGCTTTGAGGCCATACCTGGCAAGGGGCTGAAGGCTAGACTTGAAGGAAAGGAAGTATATATAGGCAACAGGAAACTGATGGAAGAGGCGGGCATTTCCATTGGTGGGGCAGAAGAATTGTCCCGCTTGGAGACAGAAGGGAAAACCGCCATGCTGGTAGGTATAGATGGAAGCATATCTGGCATAATAGCAGTAGCCGATCAAATAAAGGATAGTTCCAAAAAGGCCATAGAGGAATTGAAAAATATGGGCCTGGAAGTATATATGATAACTGGAGACAATCAAAGGACAGCCAAGGCTATTGCAGAAGAAGTGGGTATAAAGAATGTATTGGCAGAAGTACTACCTGAAAACAAGGCAGAAGTGGTAGAGGCCATAAAGGCGGAAGGTAAACTTGTAGGCATGGTAGGAGATGGCATAAACGATGCTCCAGCCTTGGTGGCAGCCGATGTTGGTTTTGCTATAGGAACGGGTACTGACGTGGCCATGGAGGCAGCAGATATTACCCTGATGAGGGGAGATCTGATGAGCATAGTTACAGCCATTAGACTAAGCCACAGGACCATGAAGACCATAAAGCAGAATCTATTCTGGGCCTTCTTCTATAATTCCATAGGAATACCCTTTGCAGCCTTAGGATTTTTAAATCCAATGATAGCCGGAGGGGCTATGGCCTTTAGTTCTGTATCCGTAGTTACAAATTCATTAAGACTAAGAAAATTTAAATGAAAGGATGGATAATATGAAAAAGATTATTAAGGTAGAAGGTATGTCCTGTAACCATTGTGTAATGGCAGTGAAAAATGCCTTACAGGAATTAGAAGGGGTTAGTCAAGTTGATATAAGTCTGGAGGATAAAAAAGTGGAAGTAATGGGAGATAATTTAGTAGATGAAAGCTTGAAGGAAGCAATAGAAGATGCAGGCTATGATGTAGTGGAAATAACAGGGTGATCCTATGAATGAAGTTAAAAAAAAGGCGGCCCAAAAGCTAAAAACTGTAAGGGGACAGATAGATGGAATAATAAAGATGATAGAGGAAGACAGGTATTGTGTAGATGTATCAACCCAGATCCTATCTGCCATAGCCCTATTAAAAAAGGCCAATATAGATGTATTAGATGGCCATATTAGGTCCTGTGTAAAGGACGCCATATTGGAAGGGGAATCCCAAGGGGAAGAAAAGATAGAGGAAATAATAAATATAATAGATAAATATATTAAATAATCCCATTTGCTTATTATCAGTACTCCTATAAACTCTATTTATTATAAAGGGTTCTTATAGGGGTACTGATAATTTAAAGAAAATTATCCCCTTGAAAGATAGGGTAATAATAGTTTCAATATATCCCTAAATAGGGATATTTCTTTATTAGAGCAATTGATTAATAGGGAAATCAATTCATCTAAATCCTGGCATATTTTATTTGAACCATTGCAAATGGTTTCTGTTATAATAGAACATTTTTTTATAATTATATTCTCTTCATAGGATATAGAGCCAAATAGTATGTAGTCTACAGATGTACGAAGAGAATAGGCAATCCTTGCCAGGGTTTCTAAACTCATTTTCCTATCTCCTCTTTCAATTTGTCCTATATAGAAAGGAGACAATCCAACAATTTCCGCCAATTTTTCCCGGGTAAGGTTTAATTTTTCCCTTTCTAATCTTATCCTGCCTCCTATAGCCTTATAATCTAAAATATCTTTCTCGTCCATTGTGTCACTCCTTTAACTGGATATTGTGTTAAATATTCTAGTAAGCTTAACTGAGGTAGCTTATAGCATAAAAAAGTATTTGCCAAATAGCATAAAAAGTATTATGCTATTATGTGAGATTAAATTTAAGGAGGATATAGTTGGACCAAAATGCAAAATTAAAGGAAAATATCAATATGCTTAGATCCATACTACATAAAAAAATTGAATCCAATAAACTTTGCAGTGAGGAAATTGTTGAATTAAGTCAAAAATTGGATTCCCTTATTCTAGAATACTATAGAAATGAAAAGTATGGAAGGGAGAAAAAATAAAACAAACTAGTGTTGTGGCAATAGGATATGAGATACTAGTTTGTTTTATTTTTTGTCGTAATAATTTTTACATTTAAATAAAATATTTCCCGGGAAAAAAATAAGGATAAAAGTTGAATAATGGGACCTCAGGGCATCCAATTGTGAATTTAAAACTGTAAATTGTAAGTTATCATATTGAGAATTAGAAAGAAAGTTATATTTGTTGAAAACTGTAACTTTTAATTGTAAATTGATATTTTCCCAAATCCTTCATAGTCCAGCCCATTTTTATAAATATGCCACCAATAGCTACAAAAGCTGACTATATAGATCAGAAACTGATGAGCGTGAAATTTAGCCGTATAGTGTTTGCTTTTAACTATTAATTTACAATCAACAATTCACAATTTAAAATTTGGGAGCATACATAGGGGGTATTTTTAAGTCAAAAGATCCAAAAGCATACCCCTAATATCATCCAATCTTTTAAGTATCTTAATCCTATTGTTCTCTATATCTAAAAAATCCTTAGTCAATTCATCTAATTCCTTGTCCACCCTTTTTACCAGGGAATATATCCTGTGGCGGCCCCTTCTGTCCAATGAATTCTCCTTATAGAATACATGGGAGTTGTTGACGGTAATGTTTAAAAATTCCCTTACCAACTTTTTATATTCTATCAGGTCCTCAATGAACAATTTATCCCTAAGCCTTCCCGTCTGGGCTTCAATCTTATCAAAAAGGATTTTTAACTCCTCCCTAATCTGCTCCTGCTCTATTTCCATTATCTTTTTCTTAAAGCTTTCATTAACCCGTTTTCTATCCTCAAACTTTATATTATTAATTCTAGTTATATTATTCATACCCACTCTTCTAATTCTTGTCATAATCTCACTCTCCCATCTCTCATTATATATATCGGCAGCCTATATTAAAAGATTATATCATTTAAGAAAAAGTGAGATATGTCGATATAATTATTAGAAACTTTATTTGGAGATGAGTATATGGCAGCCATAAATTTAAATCCAATAGAAAAGATAATAAATTCCTATGCTTTAACCCCTACCCTCCCCTTTGATATAAAGGGAATCCTAGTGGGGAAAGAGGGCAAGAATATCAAGGTGGAAAAATTTTTAGGAGATAGCAGGGTATTATATTCTTTAAGGTTAAAAGAGGAGATAGATTTCCAAATAGGGGAAGAAGTACTAATAGATAAAAATAATATACTATCCATAAAAATAGAAAGGGAAAGGATAGAGATAGATAAAATCAGGACCGTAGAGGAGATAATAAAGGATCTAGGCTTGGAAAATTCTGAGGAGACTAGAGAGGGAATAAAGCATCTAGTAGACAATGAAATCTCAGTGACCAAGGAGAACATAGAATCCTTTATAATGTCCAAAAAATACCTAAAGGAGATAATAGAAAATATAGACTATGATTCCTATATAAAGCTACTGGATAGGGATGTAAACTTAAAAGAGGATTCCCTACAGAAGATTGCTGAAGCTTTGTGGGAGATAAATAAGGAGGAGGACCTATCCTTAAAGGATATACTAAAACTGAATAGGGGGCTAAGCTATAAGGAAGCAGAGGAAATTAGCCAAAAAATTTTTGGCCGGAAAATGGGAAAGGATGTTTACGATAGCATCATAGCCCTGGATAAGGCCAATATGCCCATAAACAAAGAAAATATTGAAAAGGTTTTGGAGGTAATAGATAAGCTCCAGGACTTAAAATATATAGATGACCAAATCCTTATAGAATTTCTGGAAGAGGATTTGCCCATGAGTATTGAGGCACTGTATAATTTTAAACATTCCTATAGCCTGGGAATCTTAGATGTGAATTTTACATCCTCTATATATGAGCAATTTGTAATAGAGAAGGAATTATCCCTAGAGGAACTATTAAAGCTATTAAAGGAACTCAATTTAGAACAGAATCAGGAGAACCTGATTCTACTCAGGGAACTACTCCTGGCGGGAGTGAATTTAACCAGGGAAAGCTTTGAATCCCTCTTAAATATGAAATCTACTTTAAAGGAATTAGTCTCTTTGATGAATGAAGAGAATGTAGTAAGGCTTATGGAAGAGGGAATAGATCCCCTTAGGGAGGATATATATAGGCTGGTGGATAGGTTAAATGACAAGTCAGATTTTAAGCCTAATATGCCCATAGGAGATGGAAGGGCTATATTAAAGGAAATAGAATATATAAAGAATATAACTAGTAAGGAACTTGCCAACCTTATTCAAAAAGGTGAGGATTTTAACATAGAGAATTTGAAAAGGATAATGGAAACAAACCCCAATATAAGGGAAGGGATAAGTGGAAAGGCAGTCCAAAAGGCCATAACCCTCTCCAACATATTTGGCACATTAGGAGAATTGGATTCAAATACTATAGCCCTGGCAGCAAGAAGATACAGCACAATAAGCTTGGACAACCTATACAATTCCCAATTAGAATTAAACAGGAGCAACAGGTCAGTTGAGCCCATAAGCAAGGCGGAAGAAAACCTGATCAGGCAGGACTACTTCCATGCCAGAAATAATACTACATTTAATCTGGTAAGGGACAGTATAAAAGAGGGCATAGAATTAGAACACATGGCCTTGAGGGACTTAAATGAGTATATCCATAAGAAGGTGCATATATATAGGGAAAGCCAAAGGCTGGTAGACCAAATAAGGGACCTTAAGGGGAAAGAGGATATATTAATACCTAAAATAATTAAAAATGGAATGAACATGTCCCTGTACCAGTTAAACAATGTAAACTATTTGCTATATGGTAGTCAAGGGGTAGGCAATGTATTGGATCCCCTTATAAGGAAACAAAATCATAATAAGGATATAGGCCATGAAATAAAACTTTTGGAAGATAAGATAAAAAGTTTCTCCCTTTCATTGAGGGAGGGCAAGGGAAATACCAAGGAAAAGTATAAGGAGCTATTGGAAAGCCTTAAGGATTTAAGCCAGTCCTTTGACTCAGACCAGAGAAATAGGAATAGGCATATGAAGGAGCTGGAAGAATATTTGAAATTGCAAAGCCAGCTTTCCCAGGATGATTTAGTCCTGCAGCTACCCATATTTACAGGGGAGGGCTATAGCAATATCAATCTAATAATTCCCAATATTAAAAGGGGAATAGATATAAACAATATGGTTTTCCATATAAACTTAAATACCAAAAACTTAGGTGAAATTAAACTTAATTTACAGGTAAAGGAAAAGAAAATAGGTATATATTTTCAAGTGGAGGATGAGGAAAAGATCCTGTCCAATCAAAATATATTAAGGGATGGATTTAGTAGAATAGGATATGTTTTAGAAAAAATCCAGCCTAATATTCCAAGTAGGTGATAATATGAGAAAACGTTTGGTTTCAAGTAAATATATAAAAAGTGCCTATGAGAAGAAGAAGGTGGCAAATAAGCTTGATTTAAGGGAAGGGTTAGATATTGAGAATATTGAAAGGATTCCAGAGGAGTTATTTCAAATTATAGGGGAGACCTTGTCCTTTATAGAATGTATAGATAATATGGAGGGAGATAGAGATGAGGATAAACAATAATATACCGGCACTAAATACCCACAGGATGTTGGGTTTAACCAATAGCAAACTTGAAAAGACTTTAGAAAAATTATCATCAGGAAAGAGGATAAACAGAGCCTCTGATGATGCAGCAGGCTTAGCCATATCCCAAAAGATGGAGGCTCAAATCAGGGGTTTAAGGCAGGCATCAAGGAATTCCCTAGACGGCATATCCCTAATACAAACGGCAGAAGGGGCCTTAAACGAGGTCCATGAGATGCTACAGAGGATGAGGGAGTTGGCAGTCCAAGGGGCTAATGGGATATATGGACAAGAGGACCTAAAGGCACTGGCTGATGAGATGAAGGAATTGACGGAGCAGATAAATAAGATTGGGAAGGATACTACATTCAATGGAATACCTATATTAGATGGCTCAACGGAAAAATTAAGACTACAAATAGGAGCTAATGAAAATCAATTTATTGAAATTGATATGGCTGAAATAAACATAACTATAGGGGAAAATAAGCTGGATATTGTTCCAGAGGATTATTTTATTGAGCCAGATACAAGTGGTGGGGAAGGTAAATTTAAAGTAAAAGAAGAAAACCTAAGCCCTGAAAAATTTAGCCAGGCAATATCAATCTATGATGAAGCAATAAAGAATGTAGCCTCCTATCGCTCCAAATTAGGTGCCTATCAAAACAGATTAGAACATACCATAAGGAATGTGGACAATACAGCGGAAAATTTAACAGCAGCTAAATCTAGGATAGAAGATGCAGATATGGCTTTAGAGATGAGCGAATTTGTAAAACTAAATATATTGCAGCAGGCAGGAACTGCTATGCTTTCCCAGGCTAACCAGCTGCCAAGGAGTGTTTTACAATTATTACAATAGGAGATGATTTGATTGGCAAATTCTTTGGAATTGGAAAAAAGAATCTCCACAACCAATGATGCAGGTCTTGTAGCCATGCTTTTTGAAAGGATGGTAGAAAATTTCACCAGCTGCATATCTGCTATAAATGAAAAGGTGTATAGTAGAATATATGAGCTAAACAACAATACCAGGGCCATACTAGCAGAACTAATAGTCCAGTTTAATGGAGAGGATGAAATATCTACAAGTCTACGGGATATATATATATACATAAACAAACTAATAACCGAAGGAGAAATAAAAAAGGATCCATCCATATTTGAAACCTGTATCACTATTATAAGGCCCATATGCGAGGCCTTTCAGGAATTAGAGGTTAGGGAAGAGCCTAAAGCGGTTACAGGCCTTACCTATGGAAAGAATAGTCTAAATGAGCATATTATAAAGGGGGATAAGAATTTTGAAGGATAAAAAAGCTGTGGAAAATCCACAGCTTTTTTTCTATGTAACCGTGCACCCAGTTTCGTCGCCATACCCTAAGCGTTACCTGAACAGTTAACTCAGAACAGGCACCCCTGCGGCACACGAAAGTGTCTACTTACCGCTGCTTCCTCCCGGACCTGACGGGGTTCATAGATTTCCGTTGCGCAGGACCCATTCATCACCGCCACTTATTCAGGGCAGACCCTAAAGTATGAGCGCCTAGACTGGGAATTCAACCCTGCTATAGCGGATTGCAGGTTACAGGGCACCGCTACCTCCCCGTCTAGCACGGTAAAAATTAATTTGGCGGAGAGAGAGGGATTCGAACCCTCGATACCCCTTTGGGGGTATACACGATTTCCAGTCGTGCGCCTTCGACCAGACTCAGCCATCTCTCCGCGATCATTTAAATTTATATTAAATTTATTAACCAATCCTACGGAATATAATTATACTTGAAATTTTAACATATGTCAAGCTGTTATTTCAATAGTCATTTATCCAATAAATAGGTATAAACTAAATACCATTGCTTATAATCAAAATTAGTATTTACTATATACCTATTATTTGTTGATGTAATTATTCCTAGCATCTGGTATAATATATGTATTAAAACATAAGGGTGGTTTTTAATGTACCAGGCTTTATATAGACAATACAGACCTAAAACTTTTGATGAAGTATTAGGCCAGGATCATGTAACCAAAACGTTGAAAAACCAGATAAAGACAGGGAATATAGGTCATGCCTACCTATTTGCTGGAACCAAGGGTACAGGCAAGACTTCTACTGCTAAAATATTTGCCAGGGCAGTAAATTGTTTAAATACAGTAGATGGCAATCCCTGTAATCAGTGTGAAATATGCAAGGGCATATTAGAGGAATCCATAATGGATGTAATAGAGATGGATGCAGCCAGCAACAGGAAAATTGAGGATATTAGGGAATTGAGGGATAAGGTAGTATACCCCCCTTCTAGGACCAAGTATAAAATATATATAGTGGATGAGGTCCACATGCTTACCAATGAAGCCTTTAATGCCCTGCTAAAAACCTTGGAGGAACCACCTAAGCATCTTATATTCATATTGGCAACTACAGAGATGGAAAAGCTGCCTCAGACCATCCTATCTAGGTGTCAAAGGTTTGATTTTAGGAGGCTTACTACTAAGGATCTGATAGCCAATATGAAAAAAATATGCTCAGACCTAAATATATTAGTAGAGGACAGGGCTTTACAATTAATAGCTAGAAATTCAGATGGGGCCATGCGGGATGCCTTAAGCTTACTGGACCAATGCATTTCCTATAGGGAGGGGGAATTAACCTATGAAGATGCATTGGATATTTTAGGCATAACCAATACGGAGTTATTTTTTTCCATGGTAGATGATATTAAGTATAAGAGGTTGGAAGATGCCCTATTAAAGGTAGATGAAATAATCCAGCTGGGCAAGGATATAAACCAATTTATTAAGGATCTAATATACCATTTTAGAAACCTTTTAATTGGCAAAACTTCCAAGAACCCCATAGATATAATGGATATGGATGAAGAAACTGCCAAACTCTATATAGACCAGGGTAAGGACCTATCCATTGATTATATGTTAAAATCCATAGACATACTAATGGAAAGTGAAAACAAAGCTAAATGGACTACCCAGCCTAGGATAATATTGGAAATGGCTATTATAAGGATGATAGAATTAGAAGAACAGGCTAGTTTAGAAGAAAGAGTAAAAAAATTGGAAGGGATCATAAGTGGCGGGGACTTTACAGTAGCTAAACCAACTACTAAAGTCAGCAGGCAGGAAAAAAAGCCCCAGGAAAGGTCTAGGGAAAAGGTAGAGAAAATAGAGGACAAAGAGCCAGTACAAATACTTGATGATGGAAAGGAACTAGATTTAGAAACCATCAAGAAGGAATGGCCAAAACTATTGAAGCTTGTAAAGGATAAGAAGATCAACGTATATGCCCTTCTTGTAGAAGGAAATTTATTGTCCTTTAAAAACAACAATCTCACTATTGGTTACAAAGATGGCTATGGCTTTCATAGGGATGCTATTAGTCAACCTCACAATAAGGAGTTTGTTGAGCAAATTGTATCCTCCTATTTTAATAAAAATATAGAAATCAATTTTATAATGGATGATGGGGAAGCAAAAAAGGAAGAAGAAAATAGGGATACAATTCAGCAGGTAATAGACTTTTTTGGTGAGGATATTGTAGAAATAGAATAATAAGGAAAGGAGAATTGATATGGCGAGAGGTAGATTCCCAGGTATGGGTAATATGGGAAATATGATGAAGCAAGTGCAAAAGATGCAAAAGCAAATGGAAGAATTACAAAGACAATTAGAGGAAAAGGAAGTAGAAGCCAGCGTTGGCGGAGGAGCAGTTATAGCTAAGGCTAATGGTAAAAAGGAAATACTATCAATTAAAATAGATGAGTCAGTGGTAGATCCAGAGGATGTAGAAATGTTAGAGGATTTGATATTGGCAGCTGTAAATGAAGCCTTAAGGAATGCAGAAGAAATGGTAACCAAAGAAATGGCTAAAATAACAGGGGGAATGAACATTCCAGGACTCTTCTAATGGAAAGGTTGGTATAGATGGATTACTATGCATTACCCATTGCAAATTTAATTGAGCAGTTTTCTAAGCTTCCAGGTATAGGCAAAAAAACAGCCCAAAGGCTAGCCTTTTATATTTTAGAAATGGAACCCCTGGAAGCGGAGAAATTAGCTGCTGCAATTACAAATGCAAAGGAAAAGGTACACTTGTGTAGCAAGTGCTGTAATTTAACGGATAAGGAGCTATGCAATATATGCAGTGATGATAGAAGGGATGAATCCATCATATGCGTAGTAGAAGGGGCCAAGGACATTATTGCCATGGAAAGGACTCGGGAATATAAGGGCCTATACCATGTACTCCACGGAGTCATATCTCCAATGGCCAATATAGGTCCTGACGAAATTAAGATAAAGGAACTATTAAATAGGATACAGGATGATGGGGTAAAGGAAGTAATATTAGCTACAAACCCAACGGTAGAAGGGGAGGCTACAGCCTTATATATAGCTAAATTGTTAAAACCCTTTGGAGTTAAAACTACTCGAATAGCCCACGGAATACCAGTGGGAGGAGATTTAGACTATTTAGATGAAATAACCTTATCCAAGGCTTTGGAGAATAGGAGAGAATTATGATGCAAAAGGAGGATCTGTATAAATCAAATAAACTCCTATCATTTTGCAAATTATTTTTATAATGCAAATAAAGTTCTTGTAGAAGACATGGTTTATTAGGGAGAAGAAAAGCCCTGTAGGCCATGTTTTTTGTTTAGAAGTTTTAAGGGATAAGGAACAAGGAATAAGGCTAAAAGCCAGAAAAATCAATGGATTAGAAGATTGAATGGAAAAGAAAATGGAATGAAAAATGGGTAAAATCTCTCCTTAACCC
>JAAYEM010000073.1 GCA_012728725.1 Tissierellia bacterium
ATAAGTTATAATAACCATTGACATATATGTTATAATACATTTAAAAGGTCACGGAGGGCACCAATATGAAAGTTGTAGGCTTAATAACTGAATACAATCCATTTCACCTAGGCCACAAATATCATCTTGAAAGAGCAAAATCCATAGCTAATGCAAACTATACCCTTGCAATCATGAGCGGCTCTTTTGTTCAAAGAGGTGAACCATCCTTTGTTGACAAATGGACTAAAACTAAAATGGCAATAGACAACGGTGTAGATCTAGTTATAGAACTACCCACTATATTCTCTATTCAATCAGCAGAATTATTTGCCTATGGCAGTATTGCCTTACTTCACCAGCTAAATATTGTAGATTATGTTGCATTTGGTAGTGAATTAGGTAATATAGACCCTTTAAAAGAGATTGCAAAAGTGTTAGCCGAAGAACCTCCCTATTTTAGAGAAAATCTGAGAAACAATCTAAACAGGGGATATTCTTTTGCACTTGCCCGTAACAATGCATTAAAGGATTATTTTTGTAAATATAAAATTGATAGTAAATATCCAATAGATATAGAAGAAATATTAAAAATGCCCAATAATATACTAGCCATTGAATATTTAAAGGCATTAATAAAATTAAATAGTAATATTAAACCCATAACCTTTAAAAGAATTGGAAGCAATTATAAAGAAGATGTTCCAACAAAAAAAATAGCTAGCGCTACCGGTATTAGAAATAAGATATTAAATCAAGGGATAGAATCTATAATAAAACATGTCCCCTCTGAAACCTATAACCACCTAATAAATTATATCAATAATTACAAAAATTTCAATACATTAGATAATTATGCCCATATAATTAATTACTTATTAAGAATTAATGGTAAAAGCAGACTTAAGGAAATAATGGATGTGGAAAGGGGACTGGAGAATAGGATAATTGAAAAAAGTACAGAATTTAATGATTTAAATAATCTCATAGAATCCATAGTTACAAAAAGATACGTAAGAACTAGAATTCAAAGAATATTTATCCACCTAATGATAGGGTTAACTAAATCCACATTTAAAAATTTACTGCCTCATCACCCGGCCTATATTAGGGTGTTAGGAGCTAATACAAAAGGTTTTGCACTATTAAACAAAATTAATAAGGCATCCAATATACCAGTAATAACTAAATTCTCCAGCTATACTAAATACAAGGATCCATATTTAGAAGAAATTATTTCATTTGACAAGAAGGCTACTGATTTATTCTTCCTTGGATTAAATACCTCCAAACCCTTTATGGACATGGATTATTATACAAGTCCATATATATTAAAGAAATAGCAGTATAGATCTGCTATTTTAATTTAGGCTGGCTATACCCAAAATAATAAATACTATCAAAACAGCACCTAGCAAGGTATCACTAACTACATCCTTGCCATCATTTATTTTCTTTATTAAGTTTATAAAATTGACAAAAATATAATTGATGTTAATGTGGTCCATATTAAGGCTGTCACTTTTCCTCCTTTGTTAGAATTTGTTAATTTATCCTTTTGCGCCATTCCCTATTAATTCTAATATCCTTTCCTTCTTTTCCATAGTGGCCTTATAACCTATTTGGCTACATTCCTCTACTAATTCAAATTTTGAAGGGTTTACATGGGCTAAATCGGGAGTTATTATTAAATCTGCCAATTTCAAATCCATCTCTGTAATCTGTTTAGCCATTATATCTATGGACTGTAAAATTATTTCCAGCATATTTACATATCTGTTTTGATTTCCACTAAATCCAACATCTACTCCAATTATTATATCTGCACCCATAGATTTTAGTATAGAAATTGGCACCCTGTCTACAACAGCACCATCAACTAGGACCTTTCCTTCGTATTCTAGGGGTTCAAAAATGCCTGGAATTGAAATACTTGCCCTAATGGCTTGACTTAAGGAACCCTTACTAAAAACTACTTTCTCCCCCTTGACTAGATCTGTTGCTACTATGTAAAGCTCTTTATCTAAATCCTCTATTCTTCTATTTCCAGTAATAACATTTAATATTTCCTGTATTCTCTCACCTTTTATTATGCCTTTTTTAGGCAATGTAAAATCAACCCACATTTTTTTATCAATTCCAATGGCCAACTTTTCAAGCATATCTGGCGAAATACCAGTACAATATAGCCCACCAATAAGGGCTCCTGCACTAGTACCAGATACCATATGGATCTCTATTTCCAACTCCTCCAATGCTTTTAATACCCCTATATGGGCTAATCCCCTAGCAGCCCCTGACCCTAAAGCTAATCCTATCTTTGGTCTTTTTCCCACAAAATCCCCCCAATACTGTTATCATATTAATCACAGTAACAAATATAATTTAACTAGAGGTTAAAGTTCTTGGCATTAATAAGGAGGTAAACCACCTATGAAAAAAACCCTCTTACGTCTCTTTTTTTTATTATTTATACTCTGGCTTTTGATAGGCATTATTATCAATCCAAAATTGTCCTTAAATAGTGCAGCTGATGGCCTAATTACCTGGTTTAATATTATTATACCTTCTTTATTTCCTTTTTTTATAGTTTCCGAATTATTAATAGGTATAGGTTTTGTTGAATTTATAGGCAGCTTTTTAGAACCAATAATGAAATCTCTTTTCAATGCACCTGGAACAGGAGCCTTCTCCTTTTCAATGAGTATTGTATCAGGGTACCCTGTAGGGGCAAAAATTGTATCTAACTTGAGAAAAAACAAAAAAATATCTAAAATTGATGCAGAAAGGAGCATTTGCTTTTCCAGTACTTCCGGACCATCTTTTATGCTAGGAGCAGTATCAGTAGGTATGCTAAACAATCCTTCTATTGCCCCTTTAATCATTTATCCCCATTACCTAGGAGCTATAACTATAGGGTTTATTTTAAGGTTTTATAAAGGAAAGAAAAATATTAACCCTTCTAGAAACAGGACAATTAATAAGACAAACCCTATAAAATTGATACTTCAAAAAAATTTCTCCATTGGTACCCTGCTAGCCAATAGCGTGAAAAACAGTATAAATACAATAACCATAATTGGTGGTTTTATTATATTTTACTCCGTTATAACAGAACTAATTTTCATATCAAATATGTTTAACAGACTAATTAATTTACTTAGCTCTATATCTCCAATATGTATAGACCATGAATTGATTAAAGGTTTTATTGCCGGTCTATTAGAAATAACAACCGGTTGTAAAAAAATAGCAAGCGCTAATATAGGCCTTATAAATAAAATAATTATTATCAACTTTTTAATAGGTTGGAGTGGTTTCTCCATACACAGTCAAGCCTTAAGTTTTATTAGTACAACAGATATAAACGGCAAACTATATGTTATATCTAAATTTCTCCATGGTATATTTGCCAGCTTTTACAGTATTATATTATATAAATTAAAATATAATAGCATAATCAAACCATCATTTTTGCCTCTAATACCTATTCCTGAGCCTTTGTATTTATTAAAATGGCCCACCTTATTAATTTCTTCTTTCAAACTAGCAATGGCAATACCCATTTATATGCTTCTATTGTCCCTAATCCTTTTAATAATCTATTATTTACTTCCACAGGAGTGATTATTTACTACCCCTTAGCTCCTGTCTGTTGTTGTTAAGTATCTCAATAATCTTTTTTAGATTTTCTTGAGTTTCTGACAATATATTATCTGCATACTCTAAGGCACCTAAACGAATCTCTTTGGCATTATTCTGTGCTTTTGTTATTATTTCTTCTGCCATACTTTTTGCCTTTTTAGTAATTTCATCTTGTTCTATTAGTTCTTCTAATTTTAGTTCCGCTTCACTGAGCAAGGTATCAGCATCTTTTTGAGCCTCAGCCAATATTCTCTGCCTTTCTTCCTTTATCCAAGCTGCCTGCTTTATCTCATCTGGTAATTTTATCCTTATCTCCTTTAATATTTCATATATTTCATCTGCATCTACCATTACTTTGTTTGAAAAGGGTAAAGTAGAACTATTTTCTAAAATATCTTCAATCTCGTCGAGCAATTTTAGTATCTCCATTTATTTTAGCCCTCCCTTGATCTTTTCCCTTAATGCCTTTTCCACTTCAGCTGGCACAAAACAGGATATATCTCCCCCAAACATGGCCACTTCTTTAACTATGCTTGAGCTTAGATATGCATATTTACCGCTGGAGACCATGAATAGAGTCTCTATATCCTTTTCCAGTTTTTTATTCATTAAGGCCATTTGCATCTCATACTCAAAATCAGAAACGGCCCTTAAACCTCTAACTACAGTAGTACAGCCCTTCTTTCTTGCATAATCTACCAGCAGCCCAGAAAAGGTATCTATTTCCACATTGTCATAGTCTTTCAGCGCCTTCTCCAGAAACTCTACCCTTTCTTCAATAGTGAATAAATTTTTTTTTGCCCTATTATTTAAAACAGATACAATCACCTTGTCAAATTTTTTGGAGCATCTGTCTATTATATCAATATGTCCATAGGTAACCGGATCAAAACTTCCAGGATATATTACTTGCATACATATCATCCTTTCTATATGCCGTCTAATTCATAAAAGGTTAAAGATTTACTACCATAATTTCTATTGTCTTTTATTATAATCCTACCAATTCTATCTTCTAAAATTAAATCCCTTTCATGTTCTACTATTACAATTCCATCCTCCTTCAATACATCTTCATCAGCTATCCTTTTTAAAACATCAAGGATTAAGCCCTTACCGTAAGGAGGATCTATAAAAATATGAGTAAATTTAATATTATTATCGCCAAAAAATTTAATTGCTTTAATAGCATCCCTTTTTATAACTACTGCCTTATCTTCTAAATTAGTGTGTTTTAAATTTTCCTTTATACATTTGATACTTAAATAGGATTTGTCAACAAAATAGGATTTTTTAGCTCCTCGGCTTAAGAATTCAATTCCAATGGAACCTGAGCCGGCAAATAAGTCTAATACTACAGATTCCTCATCAATATTTTTTATAATGTTGAATAGAGATTCTTTAATCCTATCTTCAGTAGGCCTAATATCTTTACCTTTAGGTGCTTTTAGCTTAAACCCCTTTTTTATTCCTGATATTACCCTCATAAAACCACTCCGTTTTTTTCAGTTATATTTTATCATATTTTATACAAGTATTAATAGTGTTAGTTAAAAATTAAATCATTTATCCTATCTTTAAATAGCCTGATTATATTCTGTCTCAAAAATAGATGTTTATCATCTACCAATAAATGATCTTCCTCTAGTATTTCCCTTGCCTTTTTCTGGGCTAATCTTAATATATCCATATCGGTAAATAGATTTGCAATTTTAAGGTCAGGTAAACCATGTTGCCTAGTACCAAAAAATTCACCTGGACCTCTAAGTTCTAAATCTTTTTCTGATATTAAAAATCCATCAGTAGATTTTTGCAGTATCCTCATCCTTTCCCTAGAAATCTTGCTATTGCTTTCATTGATCAAAATACAATAGGATTGATATTTGCCCCTGCCTACCCTACCTCTTAACTGGTGTAACTGGGCCAGGCCAAACCTCTCTGCATTATGAATTACCATTACATTAGCATTAGGTACATTAACCCCCACCTCTATAACTGTTGTGGATACCAAAATATCCAACTCCTTATTATTAAACCTTTCCATGATGTATTCCTTTTCTGAGGGTTTCATCTTTCCATGTAGTAGACCTATATTAAAGTCCCTATAAACATCATCCTTTAATGATCTATAGAGTTCCTCTGCAGATTTTACATCTAAAACATCACTTTCTTCAATTAATGGACAAACTATATATGCCTGCCTTCCCTGTAAAAGCTGTTTTTTCACAAAATTATGAACCCTACCTATTAAACGGGGTCCTACAACATAAGTTTCTATCTCTTTTCTACCTGGTGGCAATTCATCAATAATTGAAATATCCAAATCTCCATATAATATTAATGCCAAAGTTCTAGGAATAGGGGTAGCTGTCATTACTAAAACATCTGGACTTTCACCTTTTTGACTTAATAAGGCTCTTTGTTTTACCCCAAACCTATGTTGCTCATCAGTTATTGCCAACCCCAGTTTATAAAATTCAACCTTATCCTGAATTACAGCATGGGTACCTACTAAAATATCTATTTTACCATCCTTCAAATCCTTCAATATCTCATCCTTTTTCTTGTTGGAAAGGCTTCCAACCAATAATTCGCATCTTATTTCATAACCTGAAAAAAATTTAGATATGGATTCAAAATGTTGAGTTGCTAAAATTTCTGTAGGAGCCATCATCACAGATTGGTAACCAGATTTCCATGCTTTAAACATTGCAAGTATTGCAACTATAGTCTTTCCAGACCCCACATCCCCCTGGACCAATCTATTCATCTGCTCCTCCCTCTCCATATCCCTTTCTATTTCCTCAAATACCCTTAATTGGGCATTGGTAAGTTTAAAAGGCAAATTGTCTATGAAAGTGTTTATCTCCTCCACATGGGGGAATTTTATTCCCCTGTTTAATTCTTTTGTCCGTCTCTTTATTAATAAAAGACCTAATTGTAGGGTAAGCAATTCTTCAAAAACAAGCCTTCTACGAGCTTCTAAATAATGCTTTCTATCTTTAGGAAAATGGATATTAATAATAGCTTGCTGTATATCCATTAAATTTAATTCTTCCCTCAAGGATTTAGGGAGGGCTTCTTTTACTATTCCTAAATGATCTTTTATGGCATTTTTTACTATCTTAATCATCTCATTATTGGTCAAATTATCCCTTAATGGGTATATGGGTACTATTCTGCCAACATTCTTACTTCCATCTTTATCATATACTGGATTTATTATCTGTATTTCCCTTCCATGAATATTTACTTTGCCATAAACTACTATTCTATCTCCCATGGCTAATCTGTTTGCTGCGTAATCCTGATTAAACCAAACCAAGGTCCCGTATCCATATTCATCTTTCACTGGAATTTTTAATATTGATAGGTTTTTTCTAGGTTTAAGCTTTGAAGGATAGCCACAGATCTGTACCCTTAAACTAACCTTTTCTCCATCAATACATTGGGGTAGATATTTAAATCTAGTCCTGTCTTCATACTCCCTGGGAAAATAGTATAAAAGGTCCTCAACCGTTTCTATGTTAAGTTTTTTCAGTTTAGCTGCCCTTTTGGGCCCTACCCCTTTAATATATTGAACAGACATATTATCACTCCTACCAACCTACTTTGAAATAAAATTCCCTACCTTTTGGTAGGGAGTCTACTATTCTATTGAAAATATATAATAATATAGTGGCTGGCCACCATATATTACTTCCACGTCGTGGTCTTCAAATTCTTCTTCTATTTTTTCTGATAATTGTACTGCCTGCTCTTCTTCTACTCCATTCCCATAAAATATTGTTATCAATGATGAATCCTCATCTACTATATTTTTTAATAGTTCATAGGACACCTCTTCAACATCATTGCCTATGGAAAGTATTTCTCCTGATGAAATGCCAATAATATCATCCTTGTTAATCTTTACCCCATTCATCTCACTATCTCTTACAGCATAGGTAACCTGGGCGGTCTTTACATGAGCCACTGCTTCTTTCATATTCTCCAAATTTTCTTCTACTCCTAATTCTGGATCAAAGGATAATAGTGCAGTAATCCCTTCAGGAATAGTCTTGGTTGGGAATACATATACATTTTTATTGCTTAGCTCTTTAGCTTGATTTGCTGCCAATATTATATTCCCATTATTGGGCAATATTATTATGTTTTCTCCTTCTACTTCCTCTACCGCTTTTAATATATCTTCTGTACTAGGATTCATAGTTTGACCACCTGGTATAATATAATCCACATTTAGCTCATTAAATACTGCATTTATTCCTTCCCCTATGGATACGGTAATAAAACTATATTTTTTAATAGGCTTATCTGACTTTTTAGAATTATCCATTTTTTCTTCCTCAATAATATGACTATGCTGATATCTCATATTATCTATTTTTATATCATTTAATTCTCCAAGAGCTAAAGCCTTTTCCAATACTCTACCTGGATTGTTGGTATGGATATGGACCTTTATCAACCCTTCCCCACCAACAACTAATAAAGAGTCACCAAGTTCAGCTATTTCCCTTCTAAACTCTTCATAATCATCTAAATCAGTATTGATTATAAATTCGGTACAGTAACCAAACTCTATATCAGCTGTTTCTACAGTATGAGATATGGGCTTTTTCTTCCCAACCTCCTCCTTTACAGCATCTATTACAATTTCATCCCCTGTAGTTATTGCATTATAAGCTCCTGTAAGTACATATATAAGGCCTTTGCCTCCAGCATCTACTACCCCAGCTTGTTTTAGAACTGGCAACATTTCAGGAGTCTTATTTAAAATATAATTTCCATATTCAATTACCTTTTCTAAAAAAATAAGAATATCCCTTTCCTTTCTTGCCAATGTTAATCCGTATTCAGCACATCCTCTTGCTACAGTTAATATAGTTCCTTCTGTAGGCTTCATAACAGCCTTATAGGCAGTATCAGAAGCCATTTTAAAAGCTTCTGCTAAGGCACTAGTGTCTACAATTTCTTTGTCCTTTAAACCATTGGCAAACCCCCTAAATAACTGGGAAAGTATAACTCCTGAATTGCCCCTAGCTCCCATTAAGGATCCATTACTTGCTGCAAGTGCCACCTTACCCGCGTTATTTTCTTCCTCTTCTAATATATGTTTAACAGCTGATTTCATAGTCAAAGACATGTTAGTACCCGTATCCCCATCTGGGACGGGGAAAACATTTAGTGCGTTAACCTCTTCTTTATTCTCTTCCAAAAAATTAGCAGCACCAATAAAAGCCTTTTTCAACAAAGTACCATCTATGTTTGTAATTCTCAATCATAGTACCTCCTTAACCTACTTTTCTACCCTAATTCCTTGTACATATACGTTGATATTTCGTACTTTAAGTCCCGTTAGATTTTCTATATTGAACTTAACTTTCTCTATAATGTTTTCAGCTACAACAGATATTCTAATCCCATACTCCAATATCACATGTAAATCTATAACTACTTCACTTCCATCTGTGTATACCTTAACTCCTTTGGATAGATTTTCTCGCTTTAATAATTCAAAAATACCATCAGTGGCTTTTTGGCTTGCCATGCCCACTATACCATAACTCTCCATAGCTGAAAGTCCTGCTATTGTTGCTATAACACTATCATCTATATTTATATATCCATAATCATTATTCGTTCTAGCTGGCACAGTACCGCCTCCTCTTATCTAAATATATATGGTTATATTTTACCTTATATATTTAAATAGTTCAACCAATTACTTACAAGTATTTAAAATATCCATAAATATAGTTGCATTTTTATTGTGCCTTATGTTAGAATATAATATGTCATCATAAAGGGGATAAAATCTACTAATATATTCTTTCTTTAAGCAGTTAAGGAGGTGTTTATATGGCTAGAAAATGTGACGTATGCGGAAAGGGAAAAATGTTTGGAAACAAAGTAACTTTCTCAAATAAGAAAAACAGAAGAAGCTGGGCTCCAAATATAAGAAGAGTTAGAGCCGTAGTAGATGGTACTACTAAGAGAATAAATGTTTGTACTAGATGTTTAAGATCTGGATATGTGGAAAGGGCATTATAAAAAAGGCTTCTATGAAAGCTTCATTAAGGAAGCCTTTTTTATAGCTAAAAATTAGGGCTTCCTTAATATGCAATATTGGAAGCCTATTTTATATTCATTATTAGATATCCCATAACTATCAATACAATTCCAATTACTAATAGCAATAATTCTAAAGATGCCATTTTAATAATAATTAACAGGCCTATAGCTCCTAAGGCAATGCCAATTATTTTTTTATACTTATGTCTATGCCTAAAATAAAAACCTTTCATTCTTTCCACCTCATTAATATTGCCTATACTATATTCTATTCCTAGAATAGATTTTAGTTACAAATACAAAAGAAGTTTAGAGCCTAATGCTCCAAACTTCTTTTGTCTAATCCTTTGAAACAAATACAAAACATTTTCCACTATGGACAGTAACATATCCTTTATCTTCTGTTATCCTATTGCTAACCCCATAGGTGGTGCCAAAATTAATTTTACTTTTATTTAATTCATATTCAAACCCCTTCAGGGTAACAATTACACCATACTCAGTGATAGGGATTAGGGATATGAAATAATTCTCTTTCCTATCTAAAACTAATTCATCCTGAACTAGGTAAATGGTGTTGTTTTTATCTATTATTTTTCCTTTAATACCCTTTTCATGGATTTTATTTAGCAAAAAGATATTTGCTAAAGTATGATCCATCCTATTTCCCATTGCACCTATTATGGTTATATCTGTATATCCTCTTTCCATCAAATAGTTAATAGCTAGTTCAGAATCTGTCTCATCCTTTTTTACCGGGAATCTCTTTATAGGTATATTATTATCCTTTGCTAGTCTTAAATTATATTCAGATATTGAGTCCAAATCTCCAATAAGCATATGGGGTATTATAGAAGCTTTTAAACAATATTCTATAGCCCCATCAGCACACAGTATAAAATCATATTCCTTTCCTATCTCTTTCAATATTTTTAAATCACTAATTTCTCCATTCAATATTACTAATGCTCTCATATAATCCTTCCTACTCTATTCTTTTGAAACCCTACTTATAGGTTTCCAAATCAAGGATAAAATAATAGCAGAAACTATAAATTCTGGCACTAAATATGTTGCCTGATATGCTGCAGAGTATAACCAAGGACTTACCCCTTCTGGTGCATATTCGGCAAAGAATATTACACCTGCAATAAAATGGCATATAAACCTGGTACCTATAGCTAATAATACTGATAATACAACTTTCAAATAGTCACTTAATTTGTTTATATCCTTAGATTTCATTGCAACACCTGCTAATCCCAAAGAAGCAAAGGCTACCGGATATTCCAGTATTGCCTGTACTGGAGTAAATACCCAACCTCCTAATATTAGTTTTAAAAGACCAAAAGTAGCCCCTGTAATTAGGCCTGGTCCAACTCCCCACCTCATGGAAAACAAAAGGACGGGTATCATACTACCAGCGGTAACTGATCCTCCATTAGGCGCTTCGTATACCTTTATTCTACTCAATAAAACAGATAAAGCAACCATTATTCCTGCTTCTACCAACATTTTAGTACTCCATTTTTTCATCTATCATTCCTCCCTACAATAATAATACCCATTACCTGAATTAGGTAATGGGTAAATAAAGGCCATAGCATGTATTAACATGCCTTTTACGACATTTAAACACACTTCCCTACGCTAGCATTACCTAGTTCAGGTTTTAAGGGTCGGGAACTACTCCCCTCTCAGCCCTACTGGCTCCCCTAGTGTTTCTGCTATTAAATTTTAATTCTAGTGCCATAAATAATTTTATCATATAAAAAATATATTTCAATCATAAATTTTTGAACATCCTAGTCCTCTCAACTACATCTTCTGCCTCAAATATACCAGAACCAACCACTACAATATCCAAACCACAATCTATTATTTCTTTTGCATTATCCAATTTAATGCCTCCATCTGCCTCTATCAAAATATCCAATTCTCTACTATCTACTATATCCCGCATATTCCTTATCTTTCTTTTCATTGCAGGGATAAACTTCTGTCCTCCAAATCCAGGGTTAACAGTCATTATTAGGACTAAATCTATATCATCTAATACATATTCTATGCTTCCTAAAGGGGTAGCTGGATTTAATGCAACCCCTGCCTTTACTCCATGGGACTTAATTGCCTCTATAGTCCTATGTAGGTGTACAGTTGCTTCTGGATGGACGGTAATTATATCTGCACCTGCTTTGACAAAATCATCAATATACCTTTCCGGCCTATCTATCATCAAATGTACATCAAAAGGTACATCGGTAATACTCCTTAATTTACTAATAACTGGTGGCCCAAAGGTTATATTAGGCACATATAATCCATCCATTACATCTAAATGGATATAATCAGCCCCTCCCTTTTCCAGTTTCAGTATTTCTTCTTTTAAACTTCCAAAATCTGCTGAAAGAATGGAAGGTGATATTTTTGCCATATTAATACCTCCTAATGTTTTTTATCTCGTCTAAAAATTGTAAATAGTTGTTGTATCTGCTAGGACTTATATTGCCTGCTTCCACCTGTCTTTTTACCTCACAATCAGGTTCTTTATCATGTAAACAACCGACAAATTTACATTTGTCACTATAAGTATTAAATTCCCTAAAATACTCCCCTAGTTCTGCTTCCCTTTCTATAAAATCTAAATCAAGGGAAGAAAAACCTGGTGTATCAAGGACAAAAGAATCAGAGTCCAATTCTATCAATTCTACATGGCGGGTTGTATGCCTACCACGGGCGGTTTTTTTGCTTACATCACTGGTTTTCAGTTTTAAACCTGGTTTTATTCTATTCAATAAGGAAGATTTACCAACCCCAGATGGCCCTGCAAAAACTGTCACATTATTCTTTAAAATTTCTTTCAAATCCTCTATTCCATCACCTGTTATAACGCTAGTTTTTATAACCCTATATTTGTGGTAAATAGCGCATATTTCGGCAACTATTTCCCTATTAGCCAAATCTATTTTATTTAAGCATATATTAATATCCAATTTTTCATGTTCAGCCAGAACCAATAGTCTGTCTAATAACCAAAAATTTAGGTCTGGTTTTTTAATACTCATTACTATAATAATTTGGGTAATATTGGCTACAGGGGGGCGCACCAATTGAGATTTTCTACTCTTAATCTCTTCAATATATCCCGTATTATCTTCCTGGTTTACCCGTATTAAAACCCTGTCACCTATTAAAGGGGTTATGTTTTCCTCCCTAAATACGCCCCTAGCCCTACATTCAAAAATACCTTCCTTAGTTTTTACATAATAAAATCCACCAATCCCTTTTACAATAATACCTTCTAACATGCCAACCTCCTATCTGCCTGGATGGGTTATTTCATCTTCAAATATTCCATCATAATAGAATTCAAATATAGCATCTAATTTGCCTTTTAGAGGTATTGTTATAGTGTTTCCATCTACTTTATGAACCTTATTATATACTGTTTCTCTAATACCATCTTGAATTCTATCAATCCTTATTTCAATTTCTTCCTTATCTACCAGTGGTGTTAAACTTATATTAAAAGGAATCTCCTTGTCTTCTTGAACTGGTGGGTCTGGCTCAGGTTCTGCTTGAGGTTCTTCCTTGGGGCCAGTACTCACTAATATGTCTATGGCTGTATTGACTTCAATTTCTGTACCTGGTTCTATACTTTGCCAACTAATTATACCAGCTTTGTATTCATCGCTAGGCTCTTCTCCCTTGGTTCCAATTTTTAAACCAAAGGCTTTTAGTGCATTTTCCGCATCCTGCACACTTTGACCTACTATTTTAGGCATAATAACATATTTCTTCTCAGGCCCCTTGCTAACTATAAGATTTATTACCGTCCCTTCTTCAACTTCAGAATAGGGTTCAGGATCCTGATCCATAATAATATTGGCCTCAACCGTATCACTAAATTCATAGATGACATGTTCTTTTAAATTGGCTTCCTTTAATATTTGATCTATTTCACTAATATTCCTATTTATTAAATTAGGAACCTTAACCAAACTTTTCCCTTTACTAATAACCACTTCTATAGTATAGCCTTCCTTGACTATTTCTCCAGATGATGGTTTTTGAGATATCACAACTCCTGCATCAAATTCATCATCATATACTTCTTTTGCAACACTCAGTTTTAATCCTAATTTTTCAACTTCTTCTCTAGCCAGGTCTTGACTCAAGCCCACTAGATTTGGTACCACAATTTCTGAACTTATAAAATAATCCTTAAGTTTGAAAAAGCCTAAGGCTGCTGCACTTACAACAAGAAAAGCCAATACTATTGCCAATAATATAACCTTTAGGTCCCCATCTTCCTTTTTCTTTTTCCCTTTTTTCATGGTCTTATCCTTCCCGTCCTCCACAACTGGCATTATTTGAGTAGGTGCTTCCATTATATTAGTATCTTCCATCAAGGAAGCCCCTTCTTTTGAATATCTAGCCCTTCTTAAATCGTTTAATAGATCACTAGCGGTAGTATATCTATCAGCTTGGCTCTTTTTTACACATTTCATTATAATATTCTGTAAACTATCAGGTATTGTTGCATCTATCTGCTTTGGTGGAATAATTTCTTCCTGAATATGTTTTAAAGCAACAGATATGGGGCTATCTCCTTCAAAGGGCACCTTTCCCGTTACCATTTCATACATAACTATGCCTAGAGAATAAATATCAGATTTTTCATCGGTATAGCCTCCTCTGGCCTGCTCAGGAGAAAAATAATGAACTGATCCAATCACATTTGAAGTATTGGTAACTGTAGATGCAGAAGCAGCTCTGGCTATTCCAAAATCTGTTACCTTTATTCTACCATCTTCAGTCACCATAATATTGTGAGGTTTAATATCCCTATGAACTATATGATTTTTGTGAGCATGTTCTAGAGCTTCCGCTATTTGAATCGAATAATCGATAGTTTCTTCAGCGGAAAGTTTACCTTTTTCTCTAATTATTTCCTTTAAAGTCTTTCCTTTTATATATTCCATCACAATATAATGAATATCATGTCCATCTACTTTGTCTACTCCAACATCATAAATATTTACTATATTAGGGTGGGATAAGCTGGCTGCTGCTTGGGATTCCCTTCTAAACTTTTTAATAAATTCTTCATCATTTATAAACTCATCCCTTAATATTTTAATAGCTATATACCTATTCAATAATCTACACTTGGCTTTGTATACATGGGCCATTCCGCCCCCACCTATTTTTTCAATTATTTCGTATCTGCCACCAAATACAGTCCCTATCATATCTTCACCCCACTTTACTAGAATTTAACTGCCAAAACAGTAATATTATCGTATCCGCCCCTATCATTTGACAATCTAATCAGATCTTCACAGGCTATTTGTATATCCTTGTTAGTAAGTAAAGACTCTCTGATTTCCTCATCTTTCAACATATTGGTCAATCCATCACTACATAGCAATAGGATATCGTCCTTATACTTTTGCTCTATTATCAAATCTAAATCTATATTCTTGCTAGTACCAACTGCCCTTGTGATAATATTTCTTTGGGGATGGTGTTTAGCCTCTTCTCTACTAATGCTTCCATTTTTTATAAGTTCTTCTACTAAAGTATGATCCTGAGTTATTTGGTGTAAAACTCCCTTCCTTAATAAGTAAGCCCTACTATCCCCTACGTGACCAATAAATATCTTATTATCAGTCACATAAGCTAATATAACAGTAGTTCCCATACCTGAAAACTTTTCATCTTCTAAGGATTTTTGATAAATTTCTTCATTGGCCAAAAATATAGACTCTTTGATTAAATCCTGTATACCCTTATCATCCAGTATCAAATTTTTTAAACTTTCAATTAATTTTTTGCTTATAATTTCAATTGCCATCCTAGAAGCAACTTCTCCTGCCTTATGTCCCCCCATACCATCAGCCACAATGAATAATGGATATTCCTCATTGGAAGAAACATAATAAGCATCCTGATTAATATCTCTAACCCTTCCCGCGTCAGTTTTTACCCCTATCTCCATCAAATTCACCTCGCCGAAAACTATTTATCTCTTATCTTTGGAGTACCGTCTTCTTAATTGTCCACATGAAGCATTTATATCTCCACCCATTTCCCTCCGTATAGTTGCAGGTATACTTTTATTATTTAATCCTTTTTTGAATTTTTTGATGCCCAACTGGGAGGGCCTATTATAATCAAACTCTTTTATTGGATTTAAAGGAATTAAATTAACATGACATTTAATTCCTTTAAGGATTTTTGTTAACTCTAACAAATCCTCTTCCCTATCATTAACTCCTTCAATAAGGGTATATTCTATAGTAATCCTCCTATTTATCTTTTCATAATAATATCTACAAGCTTGTAAAATCTCTGAAACGGAATACTTATTCCCTATTGGCATTATCCTTCTTCTTTCTTCATCAAAAGGTGAATGAAGGGATATGGATAAGGTGATAGGTATTCCTTCCTCAGCTAACTTGTAAATATTAGGCACTATTCCACAAGTGGACAAAGTTATATTTCTATAAGACAGGTTATGACCCCTTTCATGGTGGATAATTTCTAGAAATTTTAATACATTTTCATAATTATCTAGGGGTTCACCACTTCCCATCAATACAATATTGGTTATTTTATTGTTTAAATCCTCTTCCATAACATATACCTGGTTTAGCATTTCAGCAGGGGATAGATTCCTGACAAATCCGTCCTTTGTTGAAGCACAAAAATAACAGCCCATTTTACATCCAACCTGGGTAGATATGCAGGCAGTTAAACCATGCTTATATTCCATAAATACAGATTCAACTATATTATCATCTTCCAGCAAATATAAATACTTTTTCGTATTATCTATGTTAGAATCTAACCTTTTAAATATTTCAATATTGTTTACCTTCCCCATACCATCTAGCTTGTCCCGCAGCCTAATAGGAAATACGGTAAGGTCTTTAATTGCTTTTCCGTAATTTTTGTGAAAAAAGGTAAATAATTGATCGGCCCTATATCTATCTTCATTAATGCTAACAATAAAATCTTCTAACTCATCAAAAGTTAAGCTATTTAGCTCAATTCTATCCAACGGATCACCTCGCATTTACTCTTAGTTTTATATTATACCATAATAAACAATAAATTAACTAGGCTTCTTTTCAATTTTAGCAATAAAAAACCCATCCGTACCATGTAAGTGTGGAAATAGCTGAACATAACCTTTATTAGCTGTTTCCATCTTCTCATTACAAGATAATAATTCTTCAAATCCAATCAATTTTAATTCCCTATTTTCACCTACAAATTCATTAATTAAATTTATATTTTCATCGGGATTGATTGTACATGTACTATAAATAATCCTTCCTCCAGGCTTTATATAATGTTTGGCATTATTTAATATCCTTCTTTGTATTTGGATTAAATCCTTTATATCCTCTTCCTTTCTATTCCATTTTATCTCTGGTCTTCTTCTAATAATCCCTAATCCAGAACAAGGGGCATCTATGATGCAATAATCTACTTTTTCAACAAGATTACTATCCAACTCCGTAGCATCAAAAATTTCCGTATCAATAATGTCTATACCAAGCCTAGTAACATTTTCCTCTATCAAATCTAGTTTATGGTTGTATATATCTCTACTAATTATTTTACCTTTATTATTCATCAACTGGGCCAAATGGGTAGCTTTGCCTCCTGGAGCACTGCACAGGTCTAAAACAAGGCTATTTTCTTTAGGATTAGCAATTTGTGCAACCAGCATACTACTTTCATCTTGAATGAAAAAATAGCCTAATTTAAATTCTTCAGTATCAGTAATCCTGCTGGGGTTTTCTACTATTATTCCATCTTTTGCATACAGAGTCTTTTGTAATATATATCCATAAGCAGATAGCCTATCCATTAATTGGTCCCTACTAATCTTAAGTGTATTAACCCTAATATTTAATTTGGGTCTAGAATTGTTCCCCTTACATAAACTTTCAGTAAATTCATAGCCATATTCCTTTATCCATTTTTCCACCATCCATTTAGGATGGGAATACTTAATAGATAGATACTCTGATCTGCTTCTAGATTCTATTTTCATAATATCTTCTTTTTTCCTAGAAAAATTCCTCAATACCCCATTGACAAATCCACTAACCCCTCTATGACCATATTTCTTTGATAGTTTTACCGCTTCATTGACTGCTGCTCTATCTGGAATTTTATCCATAAAGGCAATTTGGTATACCCCCATCCTCAATATCTCCAATATTGGTGGATGGATTTTGCTGATTTTTATATTGGATAACTTTGAAATAATATAGTCTATATACAATAGATTTTCTATAACTCCATACACAAGCTCCCTTATTAAATTTTCATCTTTTTTATCCTTTATATCCTTTGTTCTCTTATTGATTGCATAATTAGAATACGCCCCATTGATATTGACATCTATTAAAATATTTAAGGCAATCTCTCTAGACTTCATATTTCCTCTCCTCTTATAGAAAATTGTCTATATTAAAATTTATTATCTTGTCCATAAAATTAGTTTTGCCTGGACTGGGCCAGGCAAAATTCCATAATTACTTTTTATATTAATTTCTTCTTCTACCAGTTAAGGACAAAAGTCTTAACAATTGGGCTAAAGACACCAGTGTAGCTGCAACATAGGTTAAAGCAGCTGCTTTTAAAACTTCCCTTGAGGAGCCTATTTCATCACTATAAACTATACCAAAGTTTTCCAACTGATATAAGGCTCTCCTGCTTGCATTAAACTCAACTGGTAAGGTAACTACCTGGAATAAAACTATGGCGACATAGAGCATTATTCCTAACTCTAGGAAAAAGTAACTTACTACAAATCCTAATAGGATCAATATCCATACAAATCTAGCACCTATACTAGCAATGGGAGCTAGATTATTTCTAATGATAAGTGGAAGATAACCTTCTCCATGCTGCATGGCATGACCAACTTCATGGGCAGCTACTGATACTGCTGCAATAGATCTTCCATTATATACATTTCGTGATAATCTAACAACCTTACTTCTGGGATCATAATGATCTGTCAAATTGCCACCTATAGGTTCTATTCTAACATCATGTAATCCATTCCTATCCAATATCATCCTAGCCACTTCATATCCGCTATATCCTGATCGGCTGGCTACTCTCAAATATCTATTAAAAGATGAAGTTACTTTAAATTGGGCATACATAGCAAATAGCAAGGCTGGCAGTAACAGTAGCATCCAGTCTCCTCCATAACCTAGATAATATCCGCCATAACCGTACATCCTCTTCCCCTCCTTTTATGAAGCATTATCATCCTAATTTAATATTATCATTAAATCGATTTCCTCTCAAGTAATCGGATACTTTAAGTTTCTTTTTGCCAGGAAATTGCAGCTCCTTTATTACAATACAAGCATCTGAGCAGTTTACATAAATTCCATCATCTGATACTTTGACAACCCTTCCATTTTCTTCATCTGAAAATTTTTCTATTTTTTCAACCTGATGAATCTTTACATTTTTCCCTTCATAGATCATATAGGCAGAAGGCCATGGTTTAAGTCCACGTATCAAATTAACAATATTATCCCCAGTATCATTCCAATCAATTCTACCAATTTCCTTTGTTAGCATTGGTGCATAGCTTGCAAGACTATGGTCCTGAGGAATTTTAGTAATTTTCCCTTCCTTTATATCTTTTAATGTTTCTATAATCAGCCTACTACCTACTAAAGACAATTTATCATGGATGGATTGGGAATCATCTTCATCCCCTATAGTTATTTCTTTTACTTTTAGTATATCTCCTGTATCTAATCCTTCATCCATCTCCATTATAGTAACTCCCGTTTTCTTTTCCCCATTAATAATAGCCCAATTAATTGGGGCTGCACCCCTATATTTGGGAAGTAAGGATGCATGTATATTGATACAACCAAATTTAGGTAATTCTAAAATTTCTTTTTTCAAAATCTGCCCAAATGCAACTACCACTATACAATCTGGATTAATCTCCTTTAATCTATCTATACATTCAGGGGAATTTACTGAATCTGGCTGATAGACTTCTAAATTTAATTCTAAAGCCTTTGCCTTAATGGGGGTTGGATGCATCTTTTTACCTCTTCCCCTAGGCTTGTCTTTCTGAGTAATTACTAGAGAAATATTGTGCCCCTCCTCATATAGTGATTCTAAAGCTGGAACAGCAAATCCTGGACTACCCATAAATACGATATTCAATTGACCACCTCCAAGCCCTAGTCCTCATCTTCATCAAGTTCTACTTCCTCAATCATCTTATCTATATATAATATGCCATTAAGATGGTCTATCTCATGACATAAGGCCTTTGCCAATAAACCGGTACCTTCTATTATCTTCTCTTCTCCAGACTCATCCAAATACTTCACCTTCACTTTTTCTGGTCTTTTTACATTTCCAGCCCTACCTGGAATACTTAAACAGCCTTCAACATCAATAATTTCCCCTTCTTCTTCAATTATTTCTGGATTTATAAGCTTAATAGGGCCTTCCCCGATATCTATTACTACTACCCTTCTTAAAACTCCAACTTGGGGGGCTGCCAAGCCTACACCCTCGTATTCATACATTGTATCTATCATATCTTCTAACAAAGTAATAATTCTATCATTTATTTCAGTAACCTCTCTAGATACCTTTCTTAATATAGGATCACCTTCATATCTAATTTGTCTAATAGCCATATATTCATCCTCCTACAATATTGAACTAGGGTTAACATCTATATTGAATTTAACCCCCTTTAAATCTAAATTATTCCTATTTAATATACATACCCATTCTATTATAGATTTTATCTCTTCAATAAATTCATCTGGGCATTTAATAAGTATTTGGTACCTGTAGTTGTTTCTTATTTTTTCCAATGGGGCTGGAAATGGACCTATAATATCCTTTATTAAATCCTCCAACCCTTTATCCCTCATACTCTCTACTAATATATTATAAATTTCTTTTATTTTTTTGTTAACATAATTATTGTTCTCTCCATACATAACAATGGATATTATATTGGTAAAAGGTGGATAATGGAACTCCCTTCTAATAGCAATCTCTTTATTATAAAAAGCTATATAATCATGCTTCTCGGCACAGCTAATGCTAAAATGTTCAGGATTATAGGTCTGAACTATTACTTTCCCTTCAAAATCACCTCTACCTGCCCTACCTGCCACCTGGGTAATTAGTTGGAAGGTCCTCTCGGAAGCCCTGAAATCTGGTAAATTTAAACTTATATCGGCTGCAATTATTCCAACCAAGGTCACATTTTTAAAATCTAATCCTTTAGCTACCATCTGGGTTCCTATAAGTATATCTATTTTTTCATCCCTCATATTGGTCAAAATTGATTCATAACTTCCCTTTCTAGATGTGGTATCTAGGTCCATCCTTCTAACTATTGCCTGTGGAAATATCTTTCTTGTAAATTCCTCCACCTTCTCAGTACCAATTCCAAAATATTTAATATATTTGCTCCTGCAAACGGGACATACATTAGGTGGATTTATTGCCAATCCGCAATAATGACACTTTAGTTTATTATCCTTCCTATGATAGGTCATGGATATACTGCATTCACTACATTTTACTACATATCCACATTGTCTGCAAGATACAAAGCTAGAATAGCCCCTCCTATTTAAAAATAATATGGTCTGCTTTCCTTTTTTAAGGTTCTCTTCAATGGAATCATACATCTGTCTGCTAAATATAGACTTATTGCCACTATTAAGCTCTTCCCTCATATCTACAATTTTGACAAGGGGTAACCTTTTATTATTAATTCTTTTATCCAGGGTCAAAAGTTTTATATGACCTTGTCTAGCCTTATAATAGGATTCAATAGAAGGGGTGGCTGAACCCTTAACCAAATAGGCCCCTACCTGCTGACACCTCTTTTCAGCCACTTCAATAGCATCATACTTAGGATTCATATTTGATTTATAGGTAGATTCATGCTCCTCATCAATTATTATAAGGCCTAAATTATTAAAGGGTGCAAATATGGCGGAACGAGCTCCCACTACAATTTTAACCCTTCCTTCCTTAATCTTCCTCCACTGATCAAATCTCTCTCCAAAGGACAATTTACTATGAAGAACTGCCACCTGGTCTCCAAAGCGCCCAACAAACCTTTCAATAGTTTGAGGAGTTAATGATATTTCAGGCACAAGTATTATGCTCTCCTTGCCCTCCTTAATCATCTCTTCAACCAGGTGGAGATATATTTCAGTTTTACCACTGCCAGTAACCCCATGGATTAGAAACTTATTTATTTCATCCTTATTTTTTATACTAGATAGTATAGTATTTACACAATATTGTTGGTCAGGGGAAAGTTGAGGCTTTTCATAAGGCAATATATTGTCCTTTATAGGGCTCCTATATACCTCCTTATTAAATATTTTTATTACACCCCTTTTTTCTAAAGCTTTAACTGTTGAAAGGGAACTATTAGTTTTAGTCATCAGTTCTTTAAGGGATATTTCATTAATTGATAATAAAAATTTTCCAATCTCCAGCTGTTTATAGCTTCTTCTCCCTACTATTTCCAACATACTTTCATAAGTAATGGTATTGTTTGCTAAGGTCACAAACTTATCATATTTTTTTTCTATGGAAGTTTGAATTTGTAAAGAGGTTGATGCTAATCCCTTTTTCTCTAAATTATATATAGCTTTATTTATATTGGCTTTGCTTATATGGGCTTTTATTGTCTCTAATTCTAATCTATTTCCTTTCTCCTTTAATAATTTAATAATATCCCTTTCTAAAGGGCTAATATGGTCCTTATATGTATTATATTTTCCTTCATTTAAAATAACATAGGTTTTTATCTTCTTAAAATCTCCAGGGGGTAGCACAGGTTGGAGGGCTTCCAAATAAGTACATAGATATTTTTTTGACATCCAAAGGCTTAATTCTATCATATCCTTGCTTATAAGGGGCTTATCGTCTATCACATCAACTATGCTCTTTAATTTATATTTGTCATCATAATAATCTTGAATATCTATCACTATACCTTTTATTAATTTATTCCCCTTTCCAAAGGGAACGATAACCCTCATGCCTATTTCCACTACATCCGCCAAATCTGGTTCCACTATATAGGTATAAGGCCTATTAGTTTCGGCTGCCCTATTATCGATTATCACATTTGCGTATTTCCTATTCATAAAATCAACCCTTTATATTTAAATATTAAAAGCTAGATAATTATCCATCTAGCTTCTAATATCTAATAGATTTTTAACCTTATCCAATATTATTTTGGCTACCTGAGATTTATCCAGTAAGGGATAATCGGTAATATTGCCATTTCTATCTATGATTGTAACTATATTGGTATCTCCTTTAAAGCCAGCTCCACTTCTAGTAATATCATTGGCCACTATAAAGTCTAAATTTTTCTTTTCTAACTTTTCTTTAGCATATCCTATTAAATTATCTGTTTCTGCTGCAAATCCCACTAGTATTTGATCTTTTTTAATCTTTCCAAAATGAGCTGCTATGTCCGGATTTTTTATAAACTTAATATTTAGTTCATCCTCATGTTCATCCTTTTTCTTTATTTTCACTTCACTAACCTTTTCAGGTCTATAGTCAGCAGGCGCAGCAGCTTTTATCAATACTTGACAGGTGGGAAAATGCTTTTCCACAGCCTTAAGCATATCAATAGTAGTATTTACTCTAACAAACTCCACACCTTTTGGCGGCTCTATGGACGTAGGACCGCTAATTAAAACAACTTGAGCTCCTCTATTTCTAGCCTCCTCTGCTATCTTATATCCCATTTTGCCACTAGAATGATTTGAGATGTATCTTACTGGATCTAATGGCTCAATAGTTGGTCCAGCGGTAACAACTATTTTTTGTCCAGATAGATCTTTTATATAGAAACTATTAATAATATATTCTATAATTTCTACAGGTTCTGCCATCCTCCCTGGTCCATAGACCTGGCATGCTAACATACCTGTTCCTGGCTCAATAAATTCATAGCCTAGGTCCTTTAAAAAATCGATATTCTTTTGAACAATTGGATTTAAATACATATTGGTATTCATAGCTGGTGCAAGGATAACCTTGGTCTTTGTTGCCATAATAGTAGTAGTAAGTAGATCATCAGCAATCCCATTGGCTATCTTACCAATTATATTGGCAGTAGCAGGTGCTATTAAAAATAAATCTGCCTTTTCAGCTAAAGAGATATGTTCTACATCATAGTTGCTTGGTTCCTTAAACATATCCACATGTACTTTATTTTGGGCCAAGGTTTGAAAAGTTAGAGGGGATACAAATTTTGTAGCATTCTCTGTCATGATAACCTCTACATTGGCCCTTTGCTTTTTAAGCCTACTAACCACATCTACTACCTTATATGCAGCTATTCCACCAGTCACACCTACTATAATAGTCTTATCTTTTAGCATACTTTCACCTACTTAAATCCCTTAATTTCAGGTCTCTTATACTTTACCTTTCCTTGGATTATTTCTTCAATAGCAATAGTAACAGGTTTAGTTGATGAGGTATCAACCAAAGGTTTTGCACCATCAACCAATTGTCTAGCCCTTTTTGCAGTCAACATGACTAAAGTATATCGGCTATCTCCAACCTTTGCTAATTGATTCATAGATGGATTAAGCATATCCTACCTCCTCAATTCAATATTTTATCTAGAATTGATTTTATTCTCTTTACTTTCAACTTTTCTGCTGCAATTATAGCTTCCGTTTTTTCCACAGCCCTTATAACTTCGTCATTTATAACAATATAGTCATATTCGTCTATAAACTTCAACTCCTCAAAAGCATTCTTAAATCTAATTGCTATATCTTCTTCTGTTTCCGTTCCCCTCTTGGCAATCCTATTTTTCAACTCATCCATGGAAGGGGGAAGTAAAAATACAAATACTGCTTCAGGATAGGATTTTTTCACCTGCATAGCCCCTTGTACATCTATTTCTAAAATTACTACCTCACCTTTTTCAATTTGATCTAAAACAAATTTTTTGGGTGTTCCATAATAATTGCCATGTACACAGGCATGTTCTAACAGTTCCCCATTTTCTACCATTTGATCAAATTCTTTTTCATCAACAAAATAGTAATTTACTCCATCTATTTCTCCAGGCCTAGGCTTTCTTGTAGTAACTGAAACGGAAAAGACTAATTTATTATTTCTTTCTAATAACTTTTTGCAAACGGTCCCTTTACCAGCACCAGAAGGTCCAGATATGACCAACAAAAAACCCTTTGACATATAAATCCCTACTTTCTAGCTTATATCAATTTTTTCATTTGATTTATTACTTAACCTCTGGGCAACAGTCTCTGGCTGTACTGCAGATAGTATAATATGATTACTATCAGTTATAATAACAGCCCTAGTACGCCTTCCATAAGTTGCATCAATAAGTATGCCATTATCTCTGGCTTCTTGTATCATCCTTTTGATAGGAGCAGATTCTGGACTAACTATAGCAATTATTCTATTAGCAGATACTATATTACCAAAACCAATATTAATTAACTTTATGGACATTCCTGCGCCTCCTTTACTATTCTATATTTTGCACTTGTTCTCTTATCTTTTCCAATTCACTTTTAATATTTACAACATACTTGGTAATTATTAAATCGCTTGCTTTAGAACCAATAGTGTTTATTTCCCTATTCATCTCCTGAATAATAAAATCCAATTTTCTTCCTATAGGCTCTTCCTCTTCCAAAGTCTGATAAAATTGCTCTATATGAGATTGTAATCGAACAATTTCTTCATTTATATCAGATTTATCGGCAAAGAATACTACTTCATAATTTAGTCTATCTTCGTCTAAATTACAATCTCCATCTAGCAATTCTTTAATCCTTTCCTTTAATTTTTCCTTATATTCAAGAACAACTAAGGGAGACCTATTCTTAATTTCCTGTAACATCCCTTCAATATTGTCCAGCTGAGTTTCTATGTCTTTTTTTAGGGCCGATCCTTCCTCCCGCCTCATATCCAATAGGTTTTCCAAAGCAATTTCTAAAGCTGAATTCAAACAGGACCATACCAGATCTTCATCTATTTCCTTCCTATCAGCCCTAATAACCTCAGAAAAAAATAGAATGTGGGATAATTTTATCTCATCTTTTATATTTAGCTCATCTATAATAGTCTCAAGGCCATTTTTATAGGCTTTAGCTAAGGGTATATCTACCTTCACATCTATAGCCAAGTCATCAACATATTCTAAGTTTATATATACTTCTACCCTACCCCTATTAATCTTACTCTTAATAACCTTTTTTATCCTTTCCTCGAAGTAACTAATATGTTTAGGCATTTTAATTATTATATCATTATACTTATGGTTAACCGTTTTAATTTCCAAAGTAAAATTATGTATTCCATCTGTACTTTCCCCTCTACCAAAACCAGTCATGCTCATAACCATTGCGTTCATCCTCTCTTATGGGTATAATACCAATTGTACCAATTAATTTGTTATTGTCAATGTAAAAACTGTAAATTAGAATCAACACCTAAAAATATAATATAATACTAAACAATAAAAGAATCTATAATTTATTACAAATATGTAATAAATATTCTCCAAAACTTTACTAGTTTATTTAGATTTTATAAAATGATATAATTTTATTATAAATATTTATGGAGGAATTTATATGTCTTTAGATGGAATAGTTACAAGAGCGATAGTAGAGGAATTAAAGGATAATATTTTAGGAGGCAGAATAGATAAAATATATCAGCAGGAAAAAGATGTAATACTGATCAATATATATAATAAGGGTAAAAATAATAGATTATTAATATCTGCCAGTAGTAATAATCCGAGAATCTATTTAACGGATTATACAAAACCTAATCCTCCTTCTCCCCCTATGTTTTGTATGTTGTTAAGAAAACATTTATCTGGAGGAATAATACTAAATATAGAACAATTATACTTAGACAGGGTCATATTCATTGATATTAGTTCATTAGACGAATTAGGTCAGCCTTCAGTAAAAAGACTAATTGTAGAAATAATGGGCAAATACAGCAATATAATTTTAATAGATAAAGAATCTTCAACAGTCATAGACTCTATTAAAAGGGTCACCCAGGATATGAGTAGGGTAAGGGAAATTCTGCCAGGCAATAAATATGAATATCTGCTACAAAATAAAGAAAATCCTTTAAACCTAGTAGAAGAAAAATTTGTTAAATTATTAAATGAGGATAATGATAGTAAACAAATTTATAAGTTTTTTTATACCAATTATATGGGATTAAGCCCACTGATCAGTAAGGAAATATGTTTCCTATCTGATATAGATATAGATAGGCCATTAGGCAGCTTAAATTCTAAGGATAAGGAAAAATTGTTTAACTCCTTTAAAACCCTTACAAATAAGATAAGGGATAAAGATTTTTCCCCAGTTCTAATTAAGGATTCCCATGGCAAGGACTATATATCTTTTCATGCCCTTGATATAAACCAATTTGGTAATTGTAACAAAGAATATTCAGACTCTATCAGTAAAATATTGGATAAATACTATATAAAGAAAGATACCATTGATAGGGTAAGCCAAAAATCCCAGTCCATAAAGAAATCTGTTCAAGTAAAATTTGAACGTTCAGTAAATAAACTTTCTAAATTAAAAGAAGAACTATTGGAGAGCCAAGATAGGGAAAAGTACAAAATTTATGCAGATCTAATATCGGCTAATCTATATAGAATAGAAAAAGGATTAGATGAGGTAGAATTAGAAAATTTCTATTCAGAAAATCTAGAAAAAATAAAGGTGCCCCTTGACAGCAGATATTCCCCAGTTGAAAATGCTCAAAGATATTATAAAAAGTATTCAAAACTCAAAAAAGCTAATAAATTGCTACTAGAACAGATAGCCCAAACAGAAGAGGAAATAAATTATCTAGAAAATGTACTAAATAGTATAGACAATTGTACAGAGGTAATAGAATTAGAAGAGATAAAAGAGGAATTGGTTAAAGAAGGATACTTAAAAGGTAATATAAAAAAGAGTAACAAAAAAATTAATTCTAAACCCCATCATTATATATCGTCTGAAGGTCATCATATCTATGTTGGAAAAAACAACAAACAAAACGATTTTTTAACCTTGAAATATGCCCATAGAGAAGACCTATGGTTCCATGTGCAAAAAATGCCAGGCAGCCATGTAATAGTTAGGGTTGAAAACAGGGAAGTTTCTAATAAAACCATTGAAGAAGCAGCTATATTAGCCGCTTATTATAGCAAAGGAAAGAATTCAACCAATGTAGCTGTAGATTATACCAAAAGAAAAAATGTAAGAAAACCAAAGAATGCTAGGGCGGGAATGGTTATATATGATAATTATAATACCATATTTGTAACCCCTAGCAAAGAAAGGATAATAAATATTAAAAAGGTAGATGACTAGTCTACCTTTTTGTACTTATAACCACAAGGTCCAAACCATCAACTTCCTTAAAATTTACATTTACTATTTCAGATTTAGATGTGGGGACATTTTTTCCAACATAATCAGGCCTTATTGGAAGCTCCCTATGCCCTCTGTCTATTAAAACAGCTAGCTGTACCTTTCTTGCCCTACCCATATCTACCAAGGCATCAAGGGCTGCCCTAACAGTCCTACCTGTAAATATTACATCATCTACTAATACTACTATCTTATCAGTTACATCCTGGTCAATTTCCTTTCTGTTTACTACTGGTTCTTCATTTACCTCTGTTAAATCATCCCTATACAGGGTGATATCCAATGTTAATACTGGTACCTTTTCCCCTTCTATTTCCAAAATCTTTTTAGCCAGTCTTTGGGCAAAGGGGACCCCCCTTGTCTTAATTCCAACTAATACTAGATCCTCTACCCCCTTATTCCTTTCAATTATTTCATTGGCAATTCTAGTTATTGCCCTTTGAATAGCCTTTTCATCCAAAATAACAGCTTTTGTTTTCAAATATGATCACCTACCTTCCCTTTTTCTTAATAGATTTATAATATTCATAAAATATTTGGGAGGCTCAACTTCAAACTCCATATATTTATCCTTAGTAGGGTGTAAAAATCCTAGTTTCTTTGCATGGAGAACCTGGCTATCAATTCCAAATTCATTTTTCCTCCTAGTATATACCTGATCTCCTACTATAGGATGTTTAATATAGGCCATATGAACCCTGATTTGGTGAGTTCTTCCCGTTTCTAATGTAGCCTCTATTAAAGTATAGTCTTTAAATCTTTCTAAAACCTTAAAATGGGTTATAGCTTCCTTACTATTTTTGTCGGTAACAGCCATCCTTTTCCTGTCTACAGGATGCCTACCTATGGGAGCATTTATAGTTCCTTCATCAATATCTACTACTCCATAAACTAAAGCCCAATATACCCTCTTAACCCTTCTTTCCTTTAACTGTTTAGCTAAAGCAATATGGGCTTCATCGTTTTTAGCTACTATCAATAATCCAGAAGTATCCTTATCCAATCTATGTACTATA
>JAAYEM010000074.1 GCA_012728725.1 Tissierellia bacterium
AGCCTCCTATTACTGCCCCTGAAGCAATAGCTATCATATGCAGGAATGATAGCTCTCTTCTGAGCTTTTGATCTGTCATACTCATCCCCCTTTAAATAGATTTTTTTATATATGGTCATCATCTATTCCACAAGCATAGGCATTCCCCCTAAAATAAGAGTTTTTTTTACAAGTGAAAAGGTAATAATTATTACTTTGGGTATATTCATATTCAAATAGGGGAGCTATTATGACTAGGTATACGAAAAAATTGGAGAAAGGGTTGACTTTTTTGGTATATTGAAATTTTTTGTGAAATTGTTTTAAAATATAATTTAAGGATAGATATAATAATGTAGCTTATTACATATTAATGACGTATTAATAGCATCAAAAACAATGGAAGTTTTTATGAAATAGATTAGATAGGAGGAATATATATGTTTAATTTAGCTTATAAAAACCAGGTGAGGGAGCTGCTTCAATATAAGGATGTAAAGGTTAAGGATAAGGATTTACAAGAATTGCAGGATAGATTAGTAAAATTAAAGGGGATCCAAGAGGATGCTAAAGGGTATTTGATAAAAACAATGGAGCTTAGTGCCTCTTTGGGGACCATAGTGGTAGATATAAATCATATTTCCGATGAACTTCAAAAGTTGATTAAACAATTGGACTCTCAAACAGAGAGCACCATCTCCTTCTCCCAGGAAACGACAGCAGCCATGAATGAAATAGACAGTGCTTTAGATGAAAATGTCAAATCGGCTGAAAACATATTGGAAAGTATAGATTCCCTTGTTAAAAATAACAAAGAGAATCTAGGCAATATTGAAAAGATGGGAGAGGTTTGTACTAAGGTTACCCAAAAGAATAAGGTGGTCAATGAAAACTTACAAAGCCTACTAGAAAAGGTTCAAAGGATTAGCGATATAATCACAGTAATAGAGGAAATAGCCGACCAGACTAATTTATTGGCATTAAATGCCAGCATTGAAGCAGCCCGGGCAGGGGAATATGGAAGAGGATTTGCCGTTGTATCGGAAGAAATACGAAAACTTGCAGAAAGTACTAAAAAGAGCCTTGCAGAATTCCAGGCCTTCGGCAAGGAAATTGAAAAGATATCCAATGAGAGTATTGAAAGTATAAATAGTACCAATGAAGCTATGGGGGAAATACCAATGGTTTCATCCATGGTTAAGTCCCTAATAGAAAACAATTTTGAAGCTGTTGAGAGGATACAGGCAGATATGGAAAGCTTTATGGCATCCTTTGAAGAGATCAGCAGTTCTACCACTGAGGTAACCAATGCAGTGGACATCCTATCGTCTGAAACGGAAAAATTATCCCGATTAATCCAGATAATTGAAGAGAGTATAAATGAACTGGATAAGATAAGGGAAAATATTTATGATAAGGATGGAGAATTTATAAAGAACAACTGTAGATACTATAGGATGTTTAAAGGATATGGCAGTGATATTACAGCTGAGGAACTTATCAATATATTAGAAAATGCTAAAAGACAGCATAAGTCCTGGATGGAGACATTAAAGGATATGGTAGACAAGGAGCAGATTATGCCCCTTCAAACGGATAGCACCCGATGTGCATTTGGCCATTTCTACCACTGTATTCATGTAGATGATCCTAAAATAGTGGGTCTGTGGAAGGAAATAGATAGCCATCACAATAGCCTCCATGGATTAGGTGCTGAAGTAATTCAACTTATAGATGTAGAAAATTATGATGTAGCTAGAAATAAATATGAACAAGCCTTTGAACATTCTAGCCATATGACTAGATTGTTGGATCAAATTATAGGGATATTGAGTAAGGATATAGAAAAGAAGGAATAAGCCAATAATTTATACATTGCTAAATATCAAACAATCCGCCTTTATATTAAAAGGGCAGATTGAAAACAATTTGATTATCAATTGCACTTGTTTATAAGGGTATTAAAAATCCTTTGCTAATTTCCTGGCCTCATCTATAGCCTTGTTTATTATGGATGCAGCATCTGTGGATGCAATATCTAGTTTATTGGCTGCAATAGTTGTGAAATGGGTAATCCCTAAAAAAGTAAATATAGTTCTTATATACCTTTCTCCCATTTCAAGATCATGGGTCCTGGGACTGGAATAATCTCCACCCCTGGTGGTAATATATACTGCTTTTTTATCATTTAATAATCCTACTGGGCCTTCTGAAGTATAGCGGAAGGTAATTCCAGCAACACAGATATAATCTATATAAGCTTTTAGTATGGCGGGAAAGCTTAAATTCCACATGGGGGCAGCGATTACATATTTATCTGCTTCAGCAAACTGATAGGTATATTTTAATATTGGATCATTTTTGCTTTCTTCTGTTTTAGTGCCCAAAACCCTATCCAGATCTTCAGGGGATAAAGGCTTTATTCCTTCTGCATATAAATCAAGGGTTATTATTTCATCATTAGGATTGTTTTCCATATAAGTTTTAATAAATTCCTCGGAAATCATAAAGGTTCTAGATTGGCCCTTTGGTTTTGCATTGGCTTTAATATATAGTAGCTTATTCAAATCCATTCCTCCTTACCCTTTATATTTTTATATTGCACTTTTAAAATAATTTAATACGAGGTAAATTAATGAAGTTGGAACAATATAATTGGTTAAATGAGCTTTAGCCAATTATATTTATCAAATCAAACAAGGTATAAATAAGGAAAAGGATTAAAAAGATAGGCTAGAAAAGAAAAATTTGAGAGGGGGGAGGAATAATATTTTGATAAGGCTTATGTATATTAGAGGGAAGTTTATTATTAGATAATAAATATACTTTTAGTTAATAGCATAGATAAACATAAAACTACAAGTAATATAATATGTAGGTGTTTTCAAGGAACAGGATCCAAGGCTGTGAAAGCTATTTAGATTTTCTCTTTTAGGGGAAATAAAAAACCATAGTGGAATATTACATTATGGTTTATTTTTTTATCATATTTATAAAGGTTTTAACTAAAAATTGGCCATACTGAACCAGGGAATAGCGTCCTTGGTTTAGAAGCCAATCATAGGTTAGTCCCCTTTCAATAATAGCATACCATTCTGTCAATTCTGTATGGGAAAAGGAAGGATTGATCTCCCCCTTTTCTATACCTTCCTTCATAATTGCAGATATTATCTTATAGTATTCCCGATCAGGATTAATTATATGACGTCTACCTGTAGTCATAACCTGCAGGCCATACAAGGTAGCCAAAAGGGGTCTATAGGGAGAATCTTCAAGGTTTTTCATTACAAATAGATTAAATTCCGATAATTTATCTAAGGCCTTCATATTGGGATCAATTGAATTGAACCATTCTACATAATCATTATCAAAATAATAGGCAATACAGAATAATACTTCCTCTTTTCCATGGAAATGATGATAAAAGGCCCCTCGGGAGGTGCCGGAAGCTTCAATTATTTGGTTAACAGTAGTTTCCTTATATCCTTGTTTTAAAAATAGTTTCCAAGCGGCATCTATAATCTTGTCCCTTACACTTGATTTTTCATTGTTTGTCATATACATTACCCCTTTAATTGCAAATTTTTGTTTAACAAATCATACCATAGAAATACTTTTTTTGCAACGATAGGGGCCTTGCCCAGTGGATATGATTATTTCAGAGTATTTAGAATATAAATATTTGTATGTAGGTTACTTGACATGAATATTATATTTTTTATATACTATTCCTGAAAACTGAAATCAAGTACGGAACGAAGTACTATAATTTATTATAGCAAATGGTTTAAAAGGTTAGTTACTCTTTTTTAGATCTCTGGAGGGATGCTAAATGACTAAAATTTTATTGACTGAAGATTTAAGCTGGAAGCAGAAGATGAATGCCCTTGAGATGAGCTTGATAATGGGGTTTCATACCACTTCTGCAGAGTTTCCAGTTACCTCTAAAGAAGAGGGAATGAAGGTTCCGGAAAATTTAAGGGACCTGCAAGAGATATTTGAGGCAAAAACTGGAGAATGGCCAGAGGATTATGTTTCAGCCATTGAAAATGCCAAACCAATACCAGATTTAGATTGGAGGAAGAAGAAGGGATTAGAAACCCTATTTTCTAAGGGAATCTTTTTAGAAGATGAAAATTTTGACCAATTGCCAGACAAGCTAAATTTTAAAATAGCTATTCCTAAGGATTGTAGTCTTTCCCTTTTAAGCTCTGCCTGTAACTTTGCTTTTAGGTTTGGGATGGAGACTACAGCCTTTGAGGGACCAATTATAGCCAGTGATGATTGGGATGGTAATCTATTGGTTTTTGAAGAGGCTAGTGAATGCGGTATGGAATTTTTGGAAGAGGAAGGAAGGAAAATTGTCCGCATATATGGTGAGGGGGAGGAGTTGGAAAGATTTACCTATCGCATATGCCAAAACTTCCCACTACTACCAGGAGGAAGGACCTGGATAGATCAGATTCAGGATATGACGGATAGTTTTGCTATGAGGAATTTAGATGGACAACTGGCATATATTAAAGCCTTTGAGGGAGAGTTGGAAGCTCCTATAACAGTATATACCTCTCCTGAAATATCCAAGAGGATTGAAGAAGTACAGCCTGTTTTTCCAGATGTAGATTTTAAGAATCATAAATCCCTAAAAAAGATATATGAGACAAGTTATGATATACCATGGGAAGTAGATGTATTTAAGGGGATTTTACAAGAGAAGGTCTATAATAGATTAGAGCCTGGAGATAAGGTTGAGATATACGGGGCCCTTAGCGAAGAAATGGATGTGAGAAATAATTTAGCTAATGAAATAGAAAGGGAATTGGAAAAAATAGGGGCAAGCCTTGAAAAGTGTCAAATTATATGTGCCTATAAGCAGGGCTTTTCATGGATTGAGGAGGTAATACTGCCCCAATTAGAGGGAAAGAAAGTACATAGGGTGGAAATTGCATTTAAACCATTTCTTCCGGAAGGGCAAACAGAATGGTTGGATGAATATGGTGCAACCCCATCCTATCACAATATAGATGCAGATGATCCTGATAAATGGTTTGATGTACCAATCCGATTTTTGCAGGAGCTATATCCAGTAGATGATATTATTGCAAAGGAACTTGGAATAGACAGGGATAGGATTGAATTTGTTGCCTATGAGGGTAAAGAGGATATAACCTATAAGCTAAAGGCTTTTGGAGAAAAGGATGAAAATATATTTACCTCTACCTATAAGGTAGCCTACTCAGAAAGACCCTATTTAGATGATTTTCCACAGATGGGCAAGGTCCATCCATCTACAGGCTTTATAAGGGTTCTTGTAAATGGAGAGGAAATTGTCCATGAGCGTATAGCAACAGATTTGGAAAACATATGGGATATATATCAAAGGGAAGTATTACCTGAGTGCATAAAGTTTGTTGAGTCAAAAATAGGGGATAATCTTAGTATAGAAGCCCAACCCTTTTTTGCAGAGCTAAGATTAGAGGTAAATGCTTCAGAGCCAGATTATCCTTTACCCTTTAGAGAGGATATGATATCATCCTTAAACTCCTTCCATGAGGACCTATACTTTGTAGGAGCCGATTATTTTAAAAACTATGGCATGGTAAAGAATAATGTCCTATTAGATGCACCAGGGCTTATCCATCCTGTAATAAAGAAAAGGGTTGGAAAACCAGAGTTTAAAGTAAGCCTATATGATCAATTGGAAAAGGCTCCTTGCATTAAAGCTAATAACAAGCTTATAAAAAACCTATTAGATAGGAAGGAAATAGAGCTATATATACAAAGTTTAACTTATACAGATGGAAAAATTACAGCAGTTTTAAATACCAATATTGAAGAAGATAGGCTTGTTGAAAGCTATATGGATCTTTTAGATAAAGGGATACTTGAAGCCAGTGGCCAATTTAGTGGGATAGATGCTATAAAGATAGTTGCCAATACAAATTCCTATACGGCACTAGTTACAGAAGCAGAAGAGATAGAGAAGGATTTGAGCATATTAGACATTGACTTACTGGAAAATACCCTAATAGGATATGAACAATATATAGAAATTATAGAAAAGTTAAAACGGGTACCTGGAATTGGAGTATATAAGGTAGCCACATCCTATTTAGGAAGGGACATATATGCCATTGAGATACTTCCAAGGGAAAAGGGATATGTTTCAAGGACCAAGCGTATTACAAATCTGCCTTCAGAGATTATTAATTGCAGGCACCATGCTAATGAAGTGTCTAGTACCAATGCAGCATTTATCCTTTTAAAGAAACTATTGACTGAGGAAAAATACAAATCCCTTCCAGATAAATTGAACCTGGTTATAGTACCAATGGAGAATGTGGATGGAAGTGCCATACACTATGAGCTACAAAAGGATAATCCCAATTGGAAACTGCATGTGGCTAGATTTAATGCCATAGGGAAAGAGTTTTATTATGAACATTTTAACCCAGACACAATCCATATAGAAGCTATGGGCCTTACCAGGTTATGGGAAAGGTACCTACCAGATGTAATAGTAGACAATCATGGGGTTCCAAGCCATGAGTGGGAGCAACAATTTTCAGGATATACCTCCCCATCCTATAAAGGATTCTGGTTGCCTCGTTCCCTATTATATGGATATTTCTGGCTAGTAACCAATGAGGAATATAAGAGTAATTATTCTGTAAACAAAAAAATAGAAGAGGTTATTGCAGATGCAATTGCAGAGGATGAGGAGATTACAAGCTGGAATAAGGAATGGATGTCCATATTTGAAAAATATGCCCATGGATGGATGCCAAAATTATTCCCAGCAGACTATTACAAAAATATGATCAACTACTGGATTCCATTTGAATTCGATCCCAACCATAGATATCCATCAGTCCGTTTCCCATGGATTACAACTGTGGCCTATACATCTGAGGTGGCCGATGAAACAGCCCAAGGGGATTATTTGAATCTATGTGCCAGGGCCCATGTAACCCATGATGAAGCGGTGATAGAGATGCTAATGAATTCTACCTGTCTATTTGAAAGAAAATGTGAAATAAGTGATGATAGGATTTCAATTAGCTGTATTAGACAAAGGCCAATAATTGTCTAATACAGCATCAAATAAAAAATAGAAAAGGAGATGAAAAGTTATGGAACTAATCAAATTACTAGGTGTTCTCATTGTCATTATTGGTTTTGCACTTAAGAAGGATTCAATTTTAATAATATTAAGTGCAGCAATAGTGACAGCCTTTGTAGGAGGTCTTGGAATTGATGGACTTCTTGAAACCCTTGGAAACTCTTTTGTTTCCAACCGAAGTATGGCAATATTCATATTGATCATGCTTGTGACAGGAACCTTAGAAAGAAATGGACTCAAGGAGGCAGCTGCAAACCTTATTGGTAGGGTTAAGGGTGCTTCTCCAGGTATGGTTATTGGACTTTATGGAATCATGAGAGGTATTTTTGCTGCATTTAATGTAAGTTTTGGTGGAGTTGCAGGTTTTGTAAGACCAATTATAATGCCTATGGCAGTAGGGGCAGTTGAGGCTAAGGGACGTGAAATAAATGAAAACCATTTGGAGGAAATAAAGGGAATGGCCTCAGGTATGGAGAATATTGCATGGTTTTTCTGTCAAGTACTGTTTGTAGGAGGAGCAGGAGGTCTATTGGTACAGTCAACATTAGCCCCTCTTGGTTATAATGTTGAATTGATTGATTTGGTAAAGGTGGAGATTCCAGTAGGTATTTTTGCTGTAATAGTAGGAATTGTATACTACTACCTAAAGGATAAAAAGCTTAGGAAAAAATATTATGGAGATATAAAGAAGGAGGAAAATAATATGGCATTCTTTACTGATCCTGAGATAGCATTAGGTACCAAACTTTTGGAAGTTTTATATATAATTATGGGATTCATTACAATTTATGCGGGTATTAAAAATGCAAGGGATGAAAAGAATCCGTCTAGAGCTGGAACTGCCGTATTCTGGTGTTCTTTGGGAATCGTACTAGCCTTTGGTAGATGGATTCCACCAATGGTCAATGGTATATTGATTATAATTATGACTCTTCCAGCAATATTAGGCAAGGTTAAAGTGGGAGAGCAGGATAATCCAACTAAGGAAGGTATGGAAAAGGCTTTCAATAATATTGGAATGAAAATATTCCTTCCAGCCCTATCCATTGGAATTTTTGCAATCATATTTGCTCTTTTTACCGATTTAGGTGCCCTAGTTGGGATAGGAGTGGGTATATTTGTATCCATTATACTATTGATGCTCTACTCCTCAGATAATAAGCCTGGAGTATTCTTGAGGGATTCTGAAAGATTGCTATCTACAGTAGGACCCCTTAGCATGTTGCCAATGCTTTTGGCTAGCCTGGGAGCAATATTTACAGCCGCTGGTGTTGGTGATGTAATAGCATCTTTAGTTGGCAATATTATTCCTGAAGGAAATGTTAATGTTGGAATTATAGTTTATGCTCTTGGAATGATGCTATTTACTATGATTATGGGTAATGCCTTTGCGGCTATTACAGTTATGACTGTAGGTATTGCTGGTCCCTTCGTACTAGCTTATGGAGCTGATCCAGTTGTAATTGGTATGATTGGACTTACATCTGGATACTGTGGAACCCTATGTACTCCAATGGCAGCTAACTTCAATATAGTACCAGTAGCCATGCTGGATATGAAGGATAGAATGGGGGTTATTAAAAACCAAGTAATCCCAGCATTAATTATGATTACTTTCCAAATTATATATATGATTGTATTAAAGTAAGAAGATTTAGATAGAGGGATAGAATGACAGATTACTGGAAGCGAATAGAAGAGGGAGCAGAAATTATAATCAAGGATTGGATGAGGATAAGAGGCCAGGATAGACTACTCATAGTTACCAGTGATAAATATATGTTGGAAGCTTCCATGTTGGAAAAAGAGGCATTAAAAAGGAAGGCTACTGTAGACATTGAGATTGTTGAAAAGACGGGAATACATGTAGGGGTATACTTTGATGAAAACGAAAAGGTGTTTGATGATTATACGGCTATCATCGCTGCTACAGACTACTCATTAGTTACAACCCGGGCAGCTAAAAGGTCCATTGAAAAGGGGAGTAAGTTTCTTTCCCTTCCCCTTTATGTCCGGGATGGTAGATCCATGCTATCCTATGATTTTATAAGGATGGATACCAAAAAGAGTAGGATGATGGCTGGTATAATAATGAAATACATCCGCAATTCATCAATGATACAGATAGTTACAGAAAATGGTACCAATCTTAAGGTCTATAAGCGAAACCGTAAGCCTGGATTTTTCAATGGGGTAGTAAAAGATGGAGGAGGGTATTCCTCAGCCAGCTTTGAAGTATATGTACCCATAGAGGAGACTAAAACTGAAGGAACCATGATAGTAGACGGCTCCCTAGGCTACATTGGACGGCCTAAGGAAGCAATAGAGATAAAACTCTCTCAAGGAAGGATTGTAGAAATCCAGGATAATGAAAGCGGACTTGTATTAAAGAAATATATTGAAGAATATGAGGACCCAGGTATGTATGTGGCCTCAGAATTTGCAATAGGACTAAACTCCTATGCCAAATGCAGGGGTAGATGCTATATTGAAGATGAGTCTGCCTATGGCACCTTCCACATAGGCTTTGGAAGAAATATTGCCTTGGGAGGGGTCCATGAGGCAAATGGGCATTTTGATCTAGTAGGCTTAAACCCAGATATCTATGCTGATAATAGAAAGATCATGCATCAGGGAAGGATTATAGCACCAGTACCCCAGATGTTTTGATATGAATTGAGGGATTTTAACTAAAAGGGAGGTGTAGCTATGAAAATATTAGTAACTGGTTTTGATCCCTTTGGAGGGGAGAAAGTAAATCCCGCCTATGAAGCTGTGAAGCTGATTCCAGATAAAATAGCCGGCAGTGAAATCATTAAATTGGAAATCCCTACAGTGTTTACAAGATCTGCTCTAGTTGTAGAAGAGGCTATAAAGGAACACAATCCAGATGTTGTTTTGAGCATAGGACAGGCGGGAGGTCGATCCAGCATTACAGTGGAAAGGGTGGCCATAAATCTGGCAGAAGCCAGGATTCCAGACAATGATGGTGAGCAGCCTATAGACCAAAAGATCAAGGAAGATGGAGAAAACGCATATTTTGCAACTATTCCCGTTAAGGCCATGGTCAAAAAAATAAGGGAGAAAGGTATTCCAGCCCATGTATCCTATACAGCGGGAACCTATGTATGCAACAGCATTATGTACAATGTATTATATATGGCTGATAAAAAATACCCCAATATCCGTGCAGGTTTCATCCATGTTCCCTATGCACCAGAACAGGTGGTAGATAAACCAGAGGGAACACCATCTATGCCGGTAGAAACTATTGCCAAGGCAATAGAGTATGCAATAGAAGCCATAGTAGAAAATGAAGAGGACTATAAAGGCTCCATGGGCACTATAATGTAGGCTATTATATCCGGTACTAAATTACTAAATAGATTAGTAGTTTGGTACCGGTTTTTTTAATAGGATGAAAAAAGTCAAAAATAAGGGATAAAGGGCTACAAAAAGAAAATTTGTGATATATAATATAATGAAAGTATACAAAATATTTTAAATACTTAGCCAAAGGTGGAATCCATTTAAAAGCTAAATTTAAGGGGGTATTATATGATAGGATTTTTAAGGGGGAACAACAAGGAAGAAGAGAATATATTAAAAGAAGAAAATCCAATAAAAAAGGGAGATTCCATTGGAGATTTGGGGATTTTAAAGAAGTATCAGCAGAATGTAGTTGAGAGGCTGGTAAATAAGATTGATGAAGCAGCTTTTGCCACGGATAATTTAATAAAGATTACATATTATTTGGCGGATCATGTTGAGATTCAAATGGATTCCATAAACAATGTAATAGAAGAGATTGAACAGTATTCTGCACTGGCTGAGGAGGTTTATGCCAATACTGAAAACTCAAGGCAAATTGCCTTGGATACCTTAGACATTGCCTACACTGGCAATGATGCTGTTAACGATTCCATAAGGGCAATGGAAGAGATAGAAAGGTCAGTTACCCTGGTTAAGGATGTGGTAAATAGCCTAAATGAAAAGTCTAAACGTATAGATCAGATGCTAAAGGTAATAGATGATATCTCCCGGAATACAAATTTACTAGCCCTAAATGCTGCCATAGAGGCTGCTAGGGCAGGGGAGGCAGGTAGGGGTTTTGCTGTTGTGGCAGATGAAGTTAAAAAACTTGCCGATAACAGTGCCAGCTCGGCTAAACAAATTTCCCAAACCATTAAGGAAATAGATGAAGAGATAATGAATACCGCAAAAGCAATGGATGATAGTATGGTTAAGATTAAGGAAGGCATGAATATTGCCAACAATACCATGCTGGTTTTTGAAAAGATTATTACAGCTGTCAACTCTACTACTAAGGTTATAGAAGAGATAAATGATGCAATTTCCAAGCAGACGGAAAATCTTGAAAATATAATCAGGTGTACTGGCGATATGACAGATAACTCCAACAAGGTCATATCCTTGGTGGATATTGCATCCCTGAATACCCAGTATACTAAAACTTCTTTGGACATGCTGTCGGAAGTTTCCAGGGATTTAAAGAGGATATCTGATAAATTGATTAATGTAATAGATGATGGTGAAGATGTGGAAACGGTTTTAAATATAGCCATCAATTCAAAACCACTGACCTTTGATCCCCATGATATGGTGGATCAGGACACTGCCATAATTCTGTCCAATGTATATGGCTCCCTCCTCTATGTAGGTTCTTCAGGGGAAGCATCTCCAGGAGTGGCTAAAAGCTGGTATGTGGAGGAAGATGGGGTTACCTGGGTATTTAGTTTAAGAAAAGGGGCAAAATTTCACAATGGCAGGGAGATTACAGCAGAAGATATAAAATATTCCTATGAAAGACTTATGGATCCAAAACTTAAGTGTCCCAATGCGTCTTTTATGGAGCATATTGAAGGGGCAGTAGACTATATGAAGGGGAAGGCCAATGAAGTAACAGGAATTAAAGTCCTTGATAAATATAGATTATCTATAAAATTAACAAGTCCCTATAGTGGATTTTTATTAAATCTAGGTCAATTTTATACCTGTATTTTAGATAAGGAAGATGTAGAAAGGGGTAAGTTAACTGGCTGTGGTCCCTACATCCTTGAGGAGGCAACCGATGAATACTGTGTCCTTAGGGGATTTAAAGATTATTTCGGCGGTGCCCCCTATATAGATATGGTTGTAGTAAATTATAGGGATGAAAATATAGCTAAGGCTTTCATTGAGGGTAAATACGATTTAATCACTGTAAATAGCAAGGAAGACCTTTCTACAATTAGAAATAAGGCAGATGCCAATATAGACCTATTCGATGTAATGGGAACCTTTTATGTTGGTTTTAATCTGGAAGGCAATTCCCTATTTGGCAAATCAAAAGAGGCCAGGCATGCCTTAAATTATGGAATTAATAGGAAAAGGATTATTGATGAAATACTGGGGGATTTGGGAGAAGAAGCTAGAGGGCCTGTTCCTCCCACAATAGTTCCCTGGGATGGCCTGCCAGCATATTCTTATAGTATCCCCAAGGCTAAGGAAATTTTAACCCAAGAAGGTCTCTATACTTCAGCCAGGCCCATAAAAATATTATTGAGGGATGAACCTGAAAATGCCCTATTCTATAGGATTAGTGACTATGTTATAAGGGATTTAAATGAGTTGGGGATTAAGACTGAAATAATCAAAGTATCTTCCCAGGACTATTTAAAACTGGAATTCCTTGCCACTTGCGATATATTTATAGGCAGATGGATAGCAGATACTGGAGATCCGGATAATTTTCTCCAACCTAATTTTGATTACGACAGCCTAATGAATTTCACCAGATATAATAATCCCCAAGTAATGGAATTGATGGATAGGGCAAAGGAAATAATTAATCCAAATAAGAAGATAGAATTATATAATGAAATTCAAAATGCCATAATGGAGGATTGCCCCTGGATACCCTTATACCATCCAAAGAACGCCATAGTCTCCAGGAAAAATATTGCAGGGGCCAGAATCAATCCCCTAGGTTTTATAAATTATGAAAACATCCTAAAGCAATAAGAATATTAAACCTGGCACTAACTTATAGTAACTGGGGCAATAAGTTAGCATGTTAGTGCCAGGTTAATATTTAGCATTTCTTTATATATTCTTTTAGTATCCTGATATATCTATTGGCTTCCCTTAATACATGGTCAGCCAATAATGGACTTATTATGGATTTAATATTACATCCTAATATGCCTTCAGTACTAGCGGTTTTAAAGTCTTTTAGTTCTTTGGCAGCCTCCAGATTTTCCCTTGTAATTTTACAGATATTCTCCTTTTCAGCTTTTTTAGTCTTTTCCAATAATTTTTCAAATAGCTCTGCAAAACTATGGGCTCTTTTTATCAATTCCTTTTCACTTGGATCTAGCATTCCCCTTATGAATGTGGAATGATCCTCCATAATATGATTCCAGAAAACTTCCGTCCTTAATATATCCTCTTTTAGTTTTATTCTTTCTTGTAGGTCTATTAAGGATTTTAAATAGAATTTCGCCTCTTCTATTAGATGATCCAGCATATTAGGATACATAAAAGCAAATAAAGTGCAATCTAAAAGCTGGGATAATAATTTTTCCATAAAATTGATTACCTCTACGGTTATGTTGATATATCTATTATTGAGTTCAAAAATATGCCTTTCTAGGCTTGGGGTGTAGTTGAAATCAGGTCTAGAGGTAAGGTTAAGTTCCAATGAGCTTATCTCCTTATTTATGCATACTCCCGTAAGATTTTCCGTTGTAGTTTCTGCTTCCAATGTAAAAGCTGTTACAAGTTCTTTAGAGTCTATTGCCCCTTGACTAATAGCCCCATTAGATACCATAATTGTCTCCATTAATAACTCCTCATAGGATTTTTTAATATTATCTGCCTCTAAAATGTAATTACTATTTTTAATTGGCAGGGCAGCTTCTATGAAAATCATATGCTCTTTCATAATACGTCCCCAGAATAGATTTGCTTCCAATGACATTTGAATAAAATCCTTAGTTGATAACATGAAATTCCCCCTTCATAAAATACCTAGCTAATAAATTCTATTTGTTAATATAAAGCTTTATTACAAATATGTTATATGGATAGCCTATCGACAGGAAAATCTATAAATGATAACATAAAATAAGATAATACTATTAGGTGGTGGTTGTATGTTGTTAAGGGAAGAAAGGGAGTCAATAGTAGAATATGGGAAGAAACTGGTTACCTCCAATCTAACCAAGGGAACAGGAGGAAATCTAAGTGTTTTCAATAGGGAAAAGGGACTTTTTGCCATAAGCCCTTCTGGAATAGACTATTTTAAGATTAAAGTAGAAGATGTGGTGGTTATGGATCTTGAGGGCAATAAGGTGGATGGGGATAGGGTCCCTTCCAGTGAATATGAAATGCATAGGATTTTTTATGCTAATAGGGAGGATATAGATGCCCTGATACACACCCATACCATGTATGCTACTACCCTTGCCTGTCTTAACTGGGAGCTTCCCCCTGTCCACTACATGGTGGCATTGGCTGGCTTAAATATAAGATGTGCCAAATACGCTACCTATGGTACCAGGGAATTGGCTGAAAATGCCTTTGAGGCCATGAAGGATAGGAAGGCAGTACTATTGGCAAACCATGGTTTGTTGGCAGGGGCGGACACTTTAGCCAATGCCTTTAATATAACGGAGGAAATAGAATACTGTGCTGAGCTATACTATAGGGCCAAATCCATTGGGGAGCCGGTAATCCTTCCTGAAGAGGAAATGGTATTGATGATGGAAAAATTTAAGACCTATGGTCAAGTAAAAAAGGAGGTATAGGATGAAGGGTATTAAAACCATTGAATTTAAAGGGGACACCCTATATTTGATCGATCAGAGGAAATTACCTACCACTTGTGAATATTTTCAATGCAAAAATTATAGGGATGTAGATTTTGCCATAGCTGATATGGTGGTAAGGGGAGCCCCTGCCATTGGGGCTGCTGCAGCCTATGGTGTGGTTTTGGCAGCTAAGGAATTTTTGAAGGAGGATAGGGAGCAATTCTTCCAAAAATTAGATGAAGCTCTCCAGGTATTAAATGAATCCAGGCCTACTGCAGTAAACCTAATGTGGGCTATAAATAGGATGAGGAAGGTTATTGATAAAAATAAGGACCTTTCTTTGGAAGCTATTTATGAAAGGATTAAAGAAGAAGCGGATACCATCTATAAGGAGGATGTTGAAACCAATAAGAGGATTGCCCAATATGGAAATGAGCTTATAAAGGATGGGGATAGGATATTAACCCATTGTAATACAGGGGCCCTGGCTACAGTCCAATACGGTACAGCCCTAGGGGTAATTAGGGA
>JAAYEM010000075.1 GCA_012728725.1 Tissierellia bacterium
CCTGCCTTTTCCAATATGCCGCCAAAGGCTAGGGCAAAGATAATCAAGGAGATGGTCCACATCATAGAATCAAGGCCGCCCCTATTTAGGAGCTTATCAACAATTTCTACACCTGTATCTGCCTCAAAGCCATAGTGGAAGCTTAATAAGACTTCACCAATTGTTCTTCCTTGGAAAACCATGGCAAAGATTCCACCTAAGCCGGTAGCAGCTAAAAGGGATGGTATTCCTGGAATCCTTTTCACAGCAGCGAAGATTACAAACAGTGGTGGAATTAATAGCCAAATATTGATATTAAAGTTTTCTAAGATTGTAGCCCTAATTAGCTCTACCCTGCTTGCATCATAATTTCCTGCTCCTCCAGTAAGACCAATAACGGCATATATAACTAAGGCTATTAAAAAGCTAGGCAAAGTGGTGGAAATCATGGCCCCTACATGGTCGTATAGAGGAGTTTCAGCAGTGGCAGCAGCAACGTTGGTACTGTCAGAAAGGGGAGACAATTTATCACCGAAATAGGCACCTGATATTACCATACCTGCAGCTATGGCAGGATTGATGCCTAAGCCTGCAGCTATACTCATAAGTGCTATACCTACTGTACCGGAAGAAGTCCAAGAACTACCAGTGGCTGTAGAAACTATGGCACATAGAATTGCTCCAGTGGGTAAAAAAATCTTAGGTGAAATAAGTCCTAGACCATAGTAGACCATTGCAGGTACAGTTCCCGATGATATCCAGCTACCAATCAACATACCAACTATCATGACGATAATTAATGCTTCCAGTGCCCTTCTGACACTTTCTAAAATACCGTTTAGGATAGAATCCCATGAATGCCCAACTTTAAAGGCCATTATGGCTGCTAAGACACAAGCCAGAACAATTGGTATATGGGGTTCTAAACCAAACAGCAAGATTCCGATGATTATTATTACCGTCATTCCTATTACTGGAACTAAGGCCTCCCAAAGTTTTGGGGTTCTTGGGGTTCTAAAATTTTTAATATCTGTCATAATACTTCCCTCCCTTTAGTTTTTTTCTTTACAAGCTAGATGTCGCAAGATTCGTGCCAAGGATATGTATGTACTTTGTTTTTACTGGGAAAAACAAGAATTTATGTACTAGCATGGGAAATTACAATATTCTAAATTGCAAAAATTATTAATTAAGCCTATCTAATATGTTTTTAGACCAAAGATTTATATATATAAAAATAAAATAGTTGCCAAAAATTTTGCAATTGCTAATTTTTAGGCAACTATTTAATATTCAGGATTTTAATTTTATATTGTAGGGTTTGCCTCTTAATTCCCAATAATCTAGAGGCTTCCGATACATTGCCCTTTGCCACATCTAAGGCAGTCTTGATTAAGTTCCTTTCAAATTCTGAGACCTTTTCATTGTAACTTAGGTTGTCTAATTCTATATTGGAGTTCTTTGCTTCTAACATTTTTTCATGCATATATGGTGGCAAATGTTCCAACTCCACAGTATCTACGCATAAGGTATTTAATAATACATAGCTGACCACATTTTTTAGCTCCCTAACATTTCCCTGCCAGGGATAGTCTCTAAAAAACCTCTTAACTTCATTTGATAGCTTAGGCTCCCTAACTTTAATTAGCTTGCTCTCTCTTTTAATAAATATCCTGGTTAGATAATCTATATCAGCCTTCCGCTGTCTCAAGGGAGGTATATCTACATATATTGGGCCTAAACGGTAATATAAGTCCTCTCTCAGCCTTTTCTCCTTTATTAAAATATCAGGCTTTTCATTTGTGGTTGCTATTATCCTTACGTCTATTGGTATATCTTCCTTACCTCCTACCCTTCTTACATAGCCTTCCTGTAAAACCCTCAGAAGTTTTGCCTGCATGAAAATAGGAAGGGAATTTAATTCATCTAATAACAGGGTTCCCCCCTCAGCCTGCTCAAACAAGCCAGACCTATTTGTTGCACCAGTAAAGCTGCCGGCACTAGTTCCGAAGAAACTCGATTCTAAAAGGTTTTCTGGAATAGCTGCACAATTTTGTGCTACAAATTTTTTGTCTTTCCTACGGCTGCTGTTGTGAATGCTTTGAGCAATTATTTCCTTGCCAGTTCCTGTTTCTCCATATATGAGGACATTATAGTCAAATAGGGA
>JAAYEM010000005.1 GCA_012728725.1 Tissierellia bacterium
ATTTTATCATTATATCTTTACTCCTTTTAATTAACACTGATTATATCTATCAAGAATTATAACATAAAAGGAAAAATTTATCAACCGATATTCATCTCCCACTTATAGAAGTGGGAGACTTCTATCGGGAATTATGTTAAACTGAAAACACCAACAAACAGCCTAAGCCAGCATTAATGACAGACTTTTTAAAAAATTCTGGCAAATTTTATGAGTTTGCATACTAGTTCTATTTTGTAAGGAATTTTCCTGCCTACTTTTTATGTATGATTTTGTCGAATTGTTTAATTGTCCTTGAAAGTAATATTTTATTCATTATTACTTATACTATATTTCTATTCCAAGTATGCAATTTCCCGATATTATTAATAAAAAAATACTTGGAAATAATTATACAATAATACTGGAATTAAATTTATTAATTTTTTGTAACAATTTAAATTTATGGAGGATTTTTTAATCATATGTATAATATTTTAACATATGGTAAATTATGGGGTGGTGCTGTGGATAGGATTCAGAAAGATCTCATGGAACTATGCTTTAGCTTTATGTCACTACTAGATAAGCTTAAAAAGATAAACTTAATATCTGAAGCTGAATATGAAGCCCTTATTAAATTAAAGAGGGATTTTACATCAAAGATCAAATAAACTCTCTATTAAAATAGAGAGTTTATTTATTATAAAAACAGTATTTCACCTATATTTTATTGAAAAATTTAGCTACCAATCCTGTCCTCTATAAATTTTGCCAGTTTATTTGCTATATCAAGTATTTTTTCTTTATCCTTTCCCTCTATCATAACCCTCACCAGAGGTTCTGTACCAGAAGGCCTTATAAGAACTCGTCCCTCTCCATGAAACATTTCTTCTACTCTTTTTATTTCGGTCCTTATCTCTTCATCTTCCATATAGGAGTTTTTGAGCTCCTCCCTTACCTTGGCATTTACCAATACTTGGGGAAATTTATTCATTATACCTCTAAGTTCTGACAGCTTTTTATCGGTCCCCTTCATCACTTCAATCAATTTAATTCCTGTAAGCAATCCATCTCCCGTAGTATTGTGTTCTAAAAATATTATATGGCCAGACTGCTCTCCACCTAATACATATCCATTTTCAAGCATCTCTTCCAATACGTACCTGTCACCTACAGCAGTTTTTACTATTCCTATTCCCTTACTTTTTAGATAGTGGTCTAATCCCATATTGGTCATTACTGTCCCTACTACTGTGTTATTCTTTAGTTTCCCTTTACTATGTAGATAGGTACCACAGATGGCTAATATATGATCTCCATCTATTATATTTCCCAACTCATCAACGGCAATAAGTCTGTCCCCATCTCCATCAAAGGATAAACCTACCTGGGCTTTCCTTTCTACAACCAAGGATTGTAGTTTTTCAGGATTAGTAGAACCGCATTCTACATTTATATTGGTTCCATTAGGCTTATGGTTAATAACTATTACTTCCCCTCCTAATTCTTCAATCAATTGGGGGGCTATCTTATATAAGGCCCCATTGCCACAATCTAGGGCTATTTTAATATTTTTAAAATCCCCTTCTATAGTGGATTTTAGGTATCCTATATAGTGTTTGTAAGCATCCCTTTCTGGAATAATCCGCCCTATATCTCCTCCTATAGGCCTGTGTCTTATTTTTTCAATATTGAGAATAAGCTCTTCTATTTCCTCTTCTATATCATCATTTAGTTTATATCCCTCTTGGTTAAAAAACTTTATCCCATTATATTCTACAGGATTGTGGGATGCAGATATAACCACCCCGGCTAAAGCATTATATTTCCTGGTCAAATAGGCTACTGCTGGTGTAGGAACTATGCCTAAGGATATTACATCTAATCCTATGGAACAAATTCCAGCTGTCAATGCAGCCTCCAACATATCTCCCGATTGTCTAGTGTCCTTTCCTACTACTATTGCTCCTTTTTTGCCCTTTGAAAGTACATAGGCTCCTGCCCTACCGATATTATATGCTAATTCTGGAGTCAAATCTTTATTGGCAATTCCTCTTATTCCATCAGTACCAAATAATCGTCCCATATTCTAACCTCCCAACTATAGGTATAACAACCTTAATAATATCATAACCTTTTATAATGTACAATTAAAATTTATAACTGATAAAATGGAGAGAAAATGATAGTCAATTTTAGGATCTATATATAATGGTATATTATTTTTTTATTTTTTGTTAAGGTTCACAACATAATTGGGAAAAGCATCCCTCCAATGGCATGATTCAGAAACAGAAAGAGTGCTACTTTATAGTACACTTCCCAACATATTTGTTGGAATCGCTACTATCTTTTGACATGTAGCAGACTGAAAGGCATATTTATAAATCTATTTGTAATGGTTTATTATATTTTTATTGAGGTTCACGGCATATTTATAAAGACGGCAACTCCGATTCAAGATTTGGAAAATATAACGACCTGGGGAGGAAATGGCCGCTTATTGGCTATCCCTAAGGAAGCGGCCAAACAATTTCCTCCCCTTAGTTGGATATTTTCACAAATCTTTCATAGTCGTTGCCTTTTCTTTATAAGTATGCCTTCTAATCTGTCACATATCTATGCATGATTGGAGCGTATTTCCCAAATATGCCATGAACCTCCACAAAATAGAGGCAAACTCCATGCCCAACCATCATCAAATTATAATTCCATAAATAATTTAAATTTACAATTTGCTTAGCACATCAACACACTAATCCTTTTTTCTATAATCAATAGCCAACCTCTTCAAGGTCTCCTTGTCATTTAATTCTGGCCTTTCTAGTACCTGCTCCAATAGATACTCCAATATATTCCCAATAATAGGACCTTCCTTGAATCCTAACTCAATTAAATCATTACCATCTATATCCAAATGTCCTAGATCATAGGGTTCTTGGTTTTCTAATATATCCTTAATCTTCTTTTCCCTCTCTATTATATGGTCTATGGTGGCCTCTTTATTAGAACATATTATATCCGCCTTTTGAAGGGCTATAAGGTTGAATATTTCATCTTCCCCCACCCTTCTTATTAACCTTTTCAATCCCTTTTCCTTAAAATGGGCATGGTGATTCATATGTTCCTTTACCAGGGTATATACCTTGTCCCTTAAATCGTTGGAGCATTTAAATCTATCTAATACCCCCTTTGCTATATCAGCCCCTAATTTATCGTGGCCATAGAAATGGCCTATTCCCTCTTCATCTATGGTCAATGTATGGGGTTTTCCTATATCATGGAAAAGGGCTGCCAATCTTACTTGAATAATTGGAAGGGTATTGTCTATTACACATAGGGTGTGGTTATACACATCCATCTCATGGTGGGGATTTTTTTGATCAAAGCCTATGGCAGGGACTAATTCAGGTAAAATAATGTCTAGTAATCCCATATCCTTTAATAGATTGATTCCATAGGAAGGGGTTGGGCATAAAAGGATTTTAAAAAATTCATGGCTTATCCTTTCCATGCTGACCTTTGAAACATTGGGGGCATATTTTTTCCCAGCCTTAAAGGTAGACTCTTCTATTGTAAAGTGTAATTGGGTAGAAAATCTAATGGCCCTCAGTATCCTAAGATAGTCCTCTTTGAACCTATCTTCAGGGTCTCCTACAGTCCTTATTATCCCCATATTTAAATCTTCCCTGCCATTGTATAGATCTATTAATCCTTCCTTCCTATTATAGGCCATTGCATTGATGGTAAAATCCCTCCGGCTTAAATCCTCTTCAATATTAGAAGAAAAGACCACCCATTCAGGCCGCCTGCCATCTTTGTAGCTACCTTCCTTTCTAAAAGTGGTTATTTCTACATCCCCTTCTCTTTGGGAAACAATAATTGTGCCAAATTTCTTACCTATGTCAATGGTTTTGAAATCGGAAAATATATACTCTATTGCCTGGGGATGGGCATCCGTTGTAATATCAAAATCCTTAGGAATATTGCCTAATAAAAGATCCCTTACACTCCCTCCTACAATGTAGGCCTTATATCCTTTTTCCTCCAATCTATCCATTACAAGTTCTACATACTTTGGAATATCAAATACCATAGTACCACTCCATACTTGATTTATTATACTTAAGTATAGCATAGTATTATAATAAAATAGTAAATTTATTCAAAGTTTAATTCCTTGCAATAAAAGAACTCTAGCTTCCATTTAATATAGAGGCTAGAGCTCCTTAATTAATCCATATATTTCTTAAATAGTATACTGGCATTATGGCCTCCAAAGCCTAATGAATTGGAGATGCCATAGCAAATATCCCTTTCAATATAATTATTGGGTGTATAGTTTAAATCGCACTCTTCATCTGGATTTTCATAATTTATAGTAGGGGGAATCTTTCCCTCCTTTATAGCCAATACAGTAGCCATAGCCTCTATGCCCCCAGCAGCCCCAAGCAAATGGCCTGTCATAGATTTGGTTGAGCTTATGGCTAATTTATATGCATGCTCCTTAAATACCTTCTTTATGGCCAAAGTCTCCAGCTTATCATTATAGTAGGTGCTGGTGCCATGGGCATTTATATAGTCAATCTCAGTATAATCAACCCTGCCATCCTCCAGGGCTAATTCCATAGCCCTTCTAGCCCCTCCAGCCTCTGGATCTGGGGCAGTAATATGGTAGGCATCTGATGTGGCTCCATAGCCTACTATTTCTCCGTATATATGGGCATCCCTTTTGAGGGCGTGGTTTAACTCTTCTAATATGAGGATTCCTGCCCCTTCTCCCATTACAAAACCATCCCTATTTTTGTCAAAGGGTCTGCTGGCTTTGGTAGGTTCCTCATTGTTGGTAGAAAGGGCCTTCATGGAATTAAAACCCGCTATGGCAATGGGGGTTATGGCAGCTTCACAACCTCCTGTAATTACCATATCTGCCATACCCCTTTGGATCATTTTAAAGGCCTCTCCAATTGCATTGGTACCCGATGCACAAGCGGTAGTAATGGTTAAACTAGGCCCCTTTATACCATAAACCATTGAAATTTGACCTGGAGCCATATTGGATATCATCATGGGAATGAATAGGGGGCTTACCCTTCCAGGGCCTTTTTCCAAGAATTTGGCATGTTCCCCCTCAAAGGTCTCCATGCCTCCTATACCTGAGCCTAATACTATACCAATCCTTTCCCTATTTAGGGCTTGTAAGTCTATTCTTCCATCCTCTAAGGCTAATTTTGCTCCTACTACAGCATATTGGGTAAATAGATCCATCCTTTTAGCATCTTTTTTGTCCATATAATCTTCAGGACAAAAATCCTTCACCTCTCCGGCAATTTTACTTGCATAAGCCTCAGTATCAAACCTGCTAATATATCCTATACCTGATTTTCCCTGTAAAAGGGAATTCCAAAACTGATCCTTGCCGATGCCTATAGGGGTAATAGCTCCTAAACCGGTTACCACTACTCTATTCAATTTTAGTCCTCCTTAAGCTTGAAAATATTAAATTCTTTCCTCTATATAGGCCACTATATCCCCTATATTTTCAAACTCTCCGGCTTCCTCATCAGGTATTTCAATTCCAAATTCATCCTCTAATGCCATCATCACCTCAACTGCATCTAAGGAATCTGCATTTAAATCATCCATAATGGAAGTCCCTCTACTAATATCCTCTACTTCATCTATCCCTAAAACATCAGCTATTATATCCCTAACTCTTTCAAAAGTATTCATAAATCATCTCCTCCTCTTATTTTACATTACTAATCCACCATCTACATTTACTACTTGACCTGTAATATAATCGGACTTTTCACTGGCTAAAAATATTACAATGTTTGCCACATCTTCAGGCCTTCCCATTCTACCCATTGGAATACTTTTAACCAGTGAATCTTTTATATCCTCTGGCAAAATTTTGGTCATATCCGTATCGATAAAACCTGGTGCCACTGCATTAACATTAATGCCCCTACTGGCCAATTCTTTTGCAATAGATTTAGTAAATCCAATAACACCAGCCTTAGAGGCACTATAATTTCCTTGACCAAAGTTTCCCGTAATGCCTACTACAGAGGCTATATTAATGATTTTTCCATATCTTTTTTTAATCATCCCTTTAACAACAGCCTTAGTACACAAGTAAGTCCCCCTTAAATTGGTGTCAATTACCTGATCCCATTCCCAGGTTTTCATCCTAAGGAGTAAATTATCCCTAGTTATCCCCGCATTATTGACTAATATATCTATATTGCCAAGACTGCCATTTATTTCATCCACCATATTGATTACATCTTCCTCTTTGGATATATCAGCCTTTATAGCTATAGCCTTTACTCCAATTTTTTCTATTTCCTCTACCACCGCTTCAGCCTTCTTACTATTACCAATATAGCTTATAGCTACATTGACACCATGCCTTGCAAGCTCTAGGGCAATAGCCTTGCCTATGCCCCTTGAACCACCTGTTACTAAGGCATTCTTACCAGATAAGCTCATTGGATACCCCCTCTCTATATGGAAGCAAGTGTCTTATTAAAGGTCTCTATATTGTTAATATTAAAGGTCTTTATATCAGCATTCATATATTTTCCAATCCTCTTTACAAATCCAGTAAGGCTTTTTCCTGGACCTATTTCAATAAAGGTATTTACCCCTTCCTTTATCATAAGCTCTATGCTATCCTGCCATAGTACAGAAGAGCTTACCTGACGGACCAGTTTATCCCTTACCTCTTCCTTATCAGTTACCAATTTCCCATCTACATTGGAAATAAACTTCTTCTCCAAGCCAAATACCTGAACCTTGTCTAGCTCCTCTCTTAACCTTTCCCCTGCAGGCTTTAGTAGGCTTGAATGAAAAGGCCCACTGACAGATAAGGGTATGATTTTTTTAGCTCCTAATTCTAAAGCCTTTTCACAGGCCCTTATTACTCCTTCCTTTTCTCCAGTTATTACTATCTGCTCTGGGCTATTGAAATTGGCCACCTCTACTATATAGGGACCCCTTGCCTTTTCTACGGCCATAAGGACCTTATCTCTACCCAAACCTAATATGGCAGCCATTGTGCCCTTCCCTTCAGGCACAGCTTCCTGCATAAGTTTTCCCCTTATCCTAACCAGCTTAATAGCATCCTCAAATCTTAGTGCCTTAGATTTTACCAAGGCAGTGTATTCACCCAAACTCAAGCCTGCCGTATATTCACAATCTATCCCTGCCTTTTCCAAGGCCTTCATGATTGCAAGGCTGGTTGCAAGGATTGCTGGTTGGGTATTTTCAGTTTTAGTAAGTTCCTCCTGGGAGCCTTCAAAGCAAATAGTAGAAAGGTTCATATTTAGAAATTCATTGGCAAGTTCAAATACCATCTTAGACTCAGGAAAGGTATGAAAGAAATCTTTACCCATGCCTACATATTGGGAGCCCTGACCTGGAAAAATAAAGGCAATTTTTCCCATTAGCCTAAGCCTCCCTTCAGGGAAGCTAATGTCTCCATTCTTTTTTTGGCTTCTTTTATTATATCCTCAATTATTTCCTTACAGGGCTTTATATCTTTTATAAGGCCTGCAATCTGTCCTGCCATTACAAAGCCCTTATCCGTATCCCCCTCCAGGGCTGCCAACTTTAATCTGCCTACTCCCAATTCCCCTAATTTTTCAGTGGATAATCCGTCCCTTTCCAATTTTGAATACTCTCGGGTAAATTGGTTTTTTAATACCCTTACAGCATGACCAGTAGCTTTTCCTAGGACTACTGCATCCCTGTCTTTTGAATTTACTATCCTTGCTTTATAGTTAGGATGTACCCTACACTCGGTGGAGCAAATAAATCTGGTTCCCATCTGAACTCCTTCTGCCCCTAAGGATAGGGCAGCTAAAAACCCTCTTCCGTCACAAATCCCTCCAGCTGCTATTACAGGGATGCTAACCTCTTCTGCTACCTGGGGTACCAAGGCCATGGTGGTTAAATCTCCAATATGACCACCAGCTTCAGTTCCCTCTACTATAAGGGCATCTACACCTTCCCGTTCCATTCTCTTTGCTAAAGACACAGTAGGTACTACAGGTATTACCTTAATGCCATGTTTTCTAAAATACTCAATATATTTGGCCGGGCTTCCTGCACCTGTAGTCACAACAGGAACCCTTTCTTGACAGATCAACCCTACTATATCCTCAGCAAAAGGCGACTTTAACATTATGTTTACACCAAAGGGCTTACTGCTTAAACTCCTAAATTTCCTAATCTCATCCCTTACAATATCCGGCGGAGAATTACCTGCTGCAATTATTCCTAGTCCTCCTGCCTCAGATACGGCAACAGCTAATTCATGAGTAGCTACCCATGCCATACCTCCTTGTAAGATGGGATACTTAATATCTAGCAATCTACATAAGCGTGTTTTAAACATATACAACCCTCCTACTTGGATATGGACTATTCAATTGTAACTCCCACATTACTAGATTGGAGCTCCATTATAACTATTACCACCCCCCAAACCTCTATCAACAAAATAGGTTGATATAAGAATTAAGTTTCTGTATTATATAACTATAGGGTTACAGAAACTTAAGCCATAGTATATAGTATTTTTTTTATTTGGTCAATAAATTGATTTTTGTGATAAATGACAATATGAGGTGATTTGATGAGAAATATTTTAGAAATTAAAGATATAATGGCTATAATCCCCCATAGATATCCTTTTTTGTTGATTGACAAAGTTGAAATAAGTGTCCCTGGCGAAAAGGGAATAGGTTACAAGAATGTGACTATAAATGAACCTTTCTTCCAGGGCCATTTTCCAGATATGCCCATAATGCCAGGTGTACTGATAGTAGAAGCCATGGCCCAAGTTGGGGCTGTAGTCCTATTGTCAATGGAAAAATATAAGGGAAAAACTCCCTATTTTGCTGGTATAAATAAGGTTAGATTTAAAAGAAAGGTAATACCTGGAGATCTATTAAGAATGGAAGTAGAAATCATAAAGATTAGGGGCTCCATTGGCATAGGAAAGGGCACTGCTTTTGTAGATGATGAACTAGCAGCGGAAGGAGAGTTATTATTTGCAATAGAATAAAAAAATCAGCTATCTATGGCAAAATAGGTAGCTGATTTTTTATAGGGCTTCCCTAGAAGTTTCTTTTGATTCCATTTTTTTTAAACATTTTATTTTTACTAGTACGTTATAAATTTCATCCATGGTCAATTGGCTAAACTCTTGATTGCCTATAAAATAACCCTCTGAATCACAGCCCACTTTGAGAAAATCCTGGATGAAGGATTTTAAAATTTCAATATCATCCCCTTCCAATAGGGAGTGTAAGGTATCTGAATCCACGCAATTGTTAAGGACCTTCAAAAATGTTTCCCTTACAGATTCCCCATCCATTTTACAGTATTGGATTTCATCGTATATATCGATTATAATCTCCAGTATTTTAACAGAATCAACATCCCTTAAAAAGTCTAGGCCCGACTTTACACAAGCTTCTACTTTTTTATTATTTTGTTCCCCCATGCAACACACCTCTATTTCATTACTATCCCTTCCAAAACTAATTCTATTTCTAATTATTAGGAATTTCCCTCCCCCCATATTTTGTCAATAATAGTCAGTCGAAATTAGTCTATATTTCCGAGGAAATATTGGATGGCTATTGTAAAGTATATGGAATCTATTTACATTTATTCCCACAAAACAGTGTGGGATATATATTTTTTAAAATTTGGGTATAAAGTCCTAGTTTCTATAAATATATACTACTATATTAGCCGCAATATTGCAAGGAAATTGCAAATATTTTTATGTTAAATTAGAAACAGAATAAGCTTACACTTGTAAGCCTATTCCGTTTCACAATTTTTCATGGGACAGGTTATGATTTTTTTCAACAAGCATTTTATGAAGCTGCCACTTCCTTACTATCTAATATTTTACCGTTTCTAGCATAATCATGGATCTCTTTTACAGTTAAACCCTTCAAACCTAATCTGTCTATAGTCCTTCCCTCTTCAAAGAAATCTATTCCCGTTATTAATCCAGCTAACCTGATTATAGCATCTATAGCTGGAGTTTCTATATTAAACTCTTTAGCAATTGATGACATAGGAATTAAACTATAGGGCACATCCTCAAATATATATCTAATATTTAATCCTTTAGGTGCCTGCAATCCTTTATAGGCGGGATTGTTCTGAACCGCTTCATACAAGGTATCTCCCTTTGCTCCGTAGGTCTCTTGCAACCACTCTTTTGCCGATATAGTTTTTACATTTAATAGATTACCTATTTTCATTCTTTCATTATCCATTTTTTCTAGGAAATTTCCTATGGATGGGGTAATACCTTCTGTATAATATTCAAAGGGCGCTCCCCTTTCTATATGACCACTATTTAAGAGGGTTGGCGCTGGATGGAATATGGCACCATAATTATTTATACTAGTTTCTATAACATCTGGTGCTTCCACAAATTGGGGATAGGCTTCATTCAGCTTTTCTAATACATATGGGGTCTTTGTTGCAGGAATTGCCGCCAAGGATACTTCCTTTTTGCTTTTAAATATATGGGCGCTGGTCCTGGAAGTGGCCCTACAAGCATATATAAAGGTCTGAGCTTCTGCCACAACAACATCCCTATTACAGCCCATGTTTCTAATAGTAGCATAGACTTCCAGTGCTCCCCCAGTCCTTCCTGGATTCAATACAATTATTTGACCGTCCTTTAGATAGGGAGCCATGTCCTTGGCTAAAGCATAATGGCCCATAGCTGGAACCGTTACCATTATTATATCCGCATCTTCAATAGCTTCCCTTAAATTACTTGTTACTGTATTTAATTCCCCCTCTCCTTCTATTTCACCAGTTAACCTAATCCTAGGTCTCTCTATCAAAGGAAGTATATTTTCAAAGGTTCTATTAAATAAATTTACCTTATATCCTATTAAGCTTAAGTACCCAGCCATAGCAATGCCCCCATTGCCTGCTCCAATTACAGCATAGGTCAATTGTCTTTTCATAGTATTACCTCCTTTATTATTATTTTTCCTGTATTTGAATAAAATAAAAGACTATAGAGGGCTCCCCATAGTCAAAAAATTGCAATACATAATAAACCCCCCTTTACGCTTGCGAAGTTAGCTGACGGGTTCGGGCTAAGGGTTAGCCCTACCTTTTAAAAAGGATTCACCCCAAAAGTTGGTTCCTCCGCTTCTTTATAACAAAGAATTCAGCGTTCTTATTATTAAGTTTTATATTAAAATTAATATTAATATTAATTTTAAATATGCAAAATACAAGTAACCTAATCGAATAATTGAGGAAATAATACGTCTATATATATAAATAAGTGAATTTTCATTAATTAAGCAAGATAGAGACTGTCTAATGAATAGGATTGTATGGAAAATTAAAAGTTATATTAGTAAAATATGTATAGTACATTGAAATTATTTTATCATAAATTTCTATTAAAGGCAAATGTTTTTTGACTTTTCTATCAACTTATTATCAAATATTTAATCCCTATAAACATATAAACCGACCCCCTATGAGGGATCGGTTATAATCTATACCATAGCTTTCATCTGTTCCCTAACAACTTCTGCACCCTTTTTTAATGCTTCCTTATTTATGGGTAACAATTTATCTCCCTTTTCACCAAATACCTTTTTAAACCCTTCAATTATGGATTCTAAGTCCACTATTTTTGTAACCTCCAAATAGGCCCCTAACATTACCATATTAGCAACCCTGGCGTTGCCCAATTCATTGGCTACTTCATTTGCAGGAATATAATATACTTCTATATCCTCCCTTTGGGATTTTTGATCTATCAGGGATGAATTTATAAATAGTTTTCCACCCTTCTCTACGGTGGGTTCAAATTTATCCAAGGATGGTTTATTCATAACTATGGCTGCAGTAGCATTTACCACTACTGGTGAGCCTACGGGTTCATCAGATATAATCACACCACAATTAGCTGTGCCTCCTCGCATTTCCGGTCCATAGGAAGGCAGCCAGGAAACGTGTCTGTTCTCTATCATACCTGCATAGGTCAATATTTGCCCTATAGCCATTACCCCTTGGCCACCAAAGCCTGCAATGATTATCCTTTCTTCCATTATTCCACCTCCTCAGGCCTTCTAAAGTTTCCTAGAGGATAGTAGGGAATCATATTATCTTCCAACCACCTTAAGGCTTCCTCTGGTGTCAATCCCCAGTTAGTAGGGCAGGTAGATAATACTTCCACTATTCCAAATCCCTTCCCCTCAATTTGGGTCTTAAAGCATTCCTTGATAGCCTTCTTAGCCTTTCTAACATGGGCTGGTGTAGTTACCGTCACCCTTTCAACAAATTTGGCCCCATCTATAGTAGCAAGCATCTCCGATATCCTAATGGGTTTGCCACAATGGGCTTCATCTCTTCCCTGGGGTGCGGTAGTTGCTTTTTGCCCTACTAGGGTAGTAGGTGCCATCTGCCCTCCCGTCATTCCATATATGGCATTGTTAATGAATATGGTGGATATCTTCTCCCCCCGATGGGCTGCATGGACAATTTCTGCTGTTCCTATGGAGGCTAAATCTCCATCCCCTTGATATGTAAATACAAAATTGTCTGGAAGAACCCTCTTGATGCCTGTAGCTACAGCTGGTGCTCTGCCGTGGGCAGCCTCATGCATGTCACAGTTAAAATATTTATAGGCAAGGACTGCACAACCTACAGGAGCTACCCCAATTGCAATATCCAAAACCCCCAATTCTTCCAAGGCCTCTCCCACAAGCCTATGAACAATCCCATGGGTACAGCCAGGACAATAATGGGTGGGGATATCGGTTAATCCTCTAGTCTTTTTAAATACCACTGCCATTATTTTTCACCTCCATAGATCTCCTTAACCTTTCCTACAATTTCATCGGGGGTAGGTACCATTCCACCAGTTCTGCCATAGAAATAGACTGGAAATCTTCCCTCAACTGCTATCTTCACATCGTCTACCATTTGGCCTGCATTCATTTCAACTGTTAATACGCCCTTACAATTATCATTTATCTTATTGAATTCATCATAGGGATAGGGCCATAGGGTAATAGGCCTGATAAGCCCTACTTTATAACCTTCCCTTTCCAATTTTGCTATGGCAGTTCTTACTATTCTAGATGTTGTTCCATAGGCGGCTATGACCACATCTGCATCTTCTATATTATAGGATTCAACCTTTACTTCCTTCCTTCTTATTTCATCATATTTGGCCTGTAGTTTTTTGTTGTGTTCCTCCAATTCTTCTGCTGCTAGGTATAGGGAATTTATAATATTGGGTTTTCTTTTTCCCAATGTACCTGTAGTTGCCCAATCCTTTTCAGGCAATTCCCTTTTTTTGGGTACTTTAAATTCAACGGGCTCCATCATCTGCCCAATCATTCCATCCCCCAATATCATTACCGGATTTCTGTATTGATCCGCTATATCGAACCCTTCTATTACTAGGTCTGCCAACTCCTGTATATTGGCTGGGGCCAATACCACTAGCCTATAGTCTCCGTTTCCTCCCCCCCTTGTGGCTTGGAAATAATCAGTTTGGGAGGGTTGTATACCACCAAGTCCTGGTCCCCCTCTCATAATATTTACTATGAGGCAGGGTAATTCTGCACCTGCTAGATAACTTATACCTTCCTGTTTTAATGAAATCCCCGGACTGGATGAAGAAGTCATGACCCTGGCACCTGCTCCTGCAGCACCATAAACCATATTTATTGCAGCTATTTCCGATTCAGCCTGTAAGAAGACTCCTCCAACCTTAGGCAATTCCCTTGCCATATATTCAGGTAATTCACTTTGGGGTGTTATAGGGTAGCCGAAAAAATATTTACAGCCTGCTTTTATAGCGGCAGCCCCTATAGCTTCGTTTCCCTTCATGAGAACTTTGGCCATCATAAAACCTCCTTAAGATTTAATAGTCTCCCTTTCTACAGTTATGACCACATCGGGACACATGGTTGCACAATTGGCACAGCCTATGCACTTGTCCATATCTACAACAGTAGCTGGATGGTAGCCCTTTGTATTTATCCTGTTCCTATCAAGAAATATTATATTGGTAGGACAAACGCTAACACATAAGCCACATCCCTTGCATAGGTCCTCCTGGAATGTTACCCTTCCTTTTACCTTGGCCATCATAAAAACCTCCCTAGTTATAAATTCGCTCTGTAAACTTAAATGAAAATTGAGGACTTCAATCCTCTGTGGTACAATGTTTTTGTGAGAAAACAAATACCTCCCAGAAAGGATGAAGTCCTCATGCAAAAAATTGTACCAATAAAATGTCCAAAATGCAATAA
>JAAYEM010000006.1 GCA_012728725.1 Tissierellia bacterium
AACACCCGTACCCATACCGAACACGGAAGTTAAGCCTCTCAGCGCCGATGGTACTTGGGTGGAGACGCCCTGGGAGAGTAGGACGCTGCCAAGTTACATAGTATAAAAACTCTATTTCGCAGGTTCGAAATAGGGTTTTTTTAATGACCTGGCATGACCAATAAAGTAAGTCCAGGTAGGTAAAAGGTGATGAGCACCAAATTCATGGAACCCAAGGGAGTAAATAGATTTGAGTTTTAGAACTGTATATATGTAATATAGGACTATACCCTTTTATTGCAATAAGATAATACATATTGTATAATGAATTATTGGATTTAATAGAGATAATCTTAAGATATGGAAGTGATGTTATATATGATATCTAGGATACTGAAAATAAGGGATTGGGAACCTAACAAATATTTAAAGGGGTTATTGATCCCCCTTATAATATTCCTATCTAGTTTTTTTATTATGAGTGTAACCTTTATCTTTGCCAGTGCACATTTTAATATTCCTATGTTTAAAAGTTATTATAACAGTAAAGCCTTATTGTTCATGAATATATTTCCAATTTTAATATTTATGACCTTTATCTATATAATATCCAATAGATTGTGGTTAAGTTTTGGATTATCCAATCTATTATTTGTTACCCTATCTATAGTAAATAGGTTTAAACTAACCTTTAGGGATGATCCTTTTACCTTTATTGACATTACACTGGTTAGTGAGTCCTTTGCAATGGCTAAAAGATACAAGATAAGGTTTACCCCCAATATGATAATTCTAATAATAGGCCTTATTGTAATCACAATCCTTATTAAAATATTTTTTGACTATAGGATAGAATCGAAAAAGATTAGGATTTCAGCATTGATAGGGTTGTGTCTTATAAACCTATTTGTATTTAGCACTTTTTACTTTGACACAAATATCTATAATGAATTAGGGGATAAATCCTTAATAAATATCTGGTCCAAGCCTCAACAGTTTCAGTCAAAAGGATTCGTCTACCCCTTTATATACAGCATAAAAGATGCTAAGGATACCAAATTAGAAGGCTATGATGAGAAAAAGGCTATAGAGGATCTATATAAATATGAATATTATGATATTCCAGAAGATAAAAAGGTAAATATAATAGCTATTATGCTAGAGGCCTATAATGATTTTTCAAAGTTTGATACCATAGAGATCAGTCCTGAGGTATATAAGAACTTCCATGAAATTAAGGATGAATCAATTAGTGGAAATCTTATAACCAACATATTTGCAGGAGATACCATTAAAACGGAAAGGGAATTCTTGACAGGTTACAATTCCCATCCTAGGTATTTAAAAAATACCAACTCCTTTGTGTGGTATTTTAGGGAACAGGGATATAGGACTGAGGCCATGCATCCCATTTACGGTTGGTTTTATAACAGGCGTAATGTTAACGAATATCTAGGCTTTCATAGCTTTGATTACTATGAGAATAAATACAAAAATATACGGGAAACCTTTTTCAAGGACATGGAGTTTTTCGATTTTATAATAGAAGGCTATGAAAAAAGTAAAGGAGATAATACACCTTATTTTAACTTTACAGTAACCTATCAAAACCACGGGCCCTATTCATCAGAAAAATATACGGATAAAGAGTACTTGATAAAAAAGTCTCACTATGATGAAGCTACTTACAATATAATAAATAATTATTTGAAGGGTATTAGTGAAACGGATAAGGCTATAAGGAAGTTGTTTGATTATTTTAGAAATGAAGAAGAGCCTGTTATAATAGTTTTATTTGGCGATCACAATCCTTGGCTGGGAGAAGGGGCCTCAGGCTACAAGATGATGGATATAAATATAGATCTAGCCACGGTAGAGGGATTTATAAATTATTATGAAACCCCTTATCTGATATGGGCCAATGACTCGGCCAAGGAAGTGTTTGATAAAAGCTTTATTGGAGAAGGCAATACCATAAGTCCCCAATTCCTAATGGCGGAATTATTCCAATATCTAGGATGGAAGGGAAATGAATTTATGCAGTATATAATGGATTTAAAGGACCATGTAGATGTGAACAATAAGGTTTATTATAAAGAATATGGCCAGTATACCAAGGAACTGTCCTTAGAAAACCAACAGAGGATTAAAGATTTCATGAATGTGGAATATTATTACAGTCGTAATTTCAAAACAAGGGCTGAGATAGATAAATAAATCTATCTCAGTTTTTTATTGATTAGCCAAGGAATAGGATAAGCCCCTCCCATAATAGATTGATTATCAGGGAGGGGTATTATGAAAAATAAAAATTGGATTAAAATTGCATCCATATATATAGGTACAGTAATAGGGGCGGGATTTGCTTCTGGAAGGGAGATAGTAGATTTTTTTGGTGCCTATGGAGTAAAGGGAATCTGGGGCATAATTATATCTGGAATATTGTTTTCTTTATTAGGCAGTTTACTCCTTATTAAAATACATGATAGCAAGATAGAGGATTTTAATGGTTTGGTAAATAAATTATTTGGAAAAGGGTTTGGATTTATTATAGATACCATTATAAGCTTTTCCCTATATACGGGATTTAGCATTATGATTTCTGGCTCCGGGGCTATATTTAAAGAGGAATTGGGCCTTCCCTTTGATATAGGTGTACTGATAATGGCTAGTCTCTCCTTCATAGTTTTTTTATTTAGCCTAAAAGGCCTATCCTTTGTAAATACCCTATTAGTCCCTCTACTCATAATAGGTATAATATTTACATCCTTTTATCTAAACATAAGAGAGGGATTTGTATTCTCCCATTCACAAGGGGTGGATTTTACTGGCAAAGGTAATTTTATAACTTCTTCCCTTCTATATTTTGGTTCCAATTGTTTAATAATAATAGTGGTATTTTCCTCTCTACTTCCCCTTATAGATGATAGAGGGACAGCTATTATAGGTGGTTCTGTAGGAGGATTTATCCTTGCTATCCTTGCCTTATCCATATTTACTTCTATGTTAATTTATTATAATGAGGTATTTAATCTGGAGATCCCAATGCTTAGGATATGTGACCATATAGGAGAAGGCTACAGAAAACTATATGCAATCATCCTTTGGATTGCCATGTTTACTACAGCCTTAGCCAATGGATTTGGATTTATGGATAAGATTAATAAAAACAAGCTTTTAAATACGGCTTTTTTCTGTATATCTGCCATTCCATTAGCTAAAGTGGGATTTGCCAATTTGGTAGGAATTATATATCCCATATCTGGTATAATAGGATTTGTAATGATGGTAATTATATTGTTGCATTAATACAAAGGAGAAGGAAGTGATTAAATGCCCTATATAAGGATAAAAGATAAGGACATCTATTACAAGGAATATGGACAAGGGGAACCGGTGATATTTTTAAGTGGGGTCATGATGAGTACCAGTAGTTGGGCCCCCTTTATAAATATAGTATCTAAAGATTATAGGATGATTACTGTAGATTTAATAGATCAGGGAAGGTCCTCCAATGGGGATAGCAGCTATACCATAGATGTCCAGGTTGAGATTTTAAAGAAAGTTGTGGATGAACTTAAATTAGAAAACATTAATCTGGTGGGCATGTCCTATGGGGGCAAGGTGGCCCTTGCCTTTACAGTAAAGTATCAAGATAGAGTAAAATCCTTGACAGTATCTAATACAGATTGTTTTACCACAAAAATAATGAGTAAGATAGCAGAGGGTTGGTATTATGCTGCATCTACCTTAGATGGAAGTATATTTGCTACTACCGTATTTCCCTATATATATTCCTATAATTATTATGAGGAAAACTTTGAGGACATGGAAGAAAAGGAAAGGATCCTTTCAAAAATAATAGATGAAGAATGGTATCTGAGATTTAAAAGAGTATTAAAAAGTGCAATGGGCTATAGTATTTATGATAAACTTAATACTATTAAAGTTCCCACATTAATTATTAGTTCAGAATTGGATATACTTACACCCATCAAATGTCAGGAATATATCCATAAGGGGATAGAAGGCTCTAAATGGGTGATCATAAAAGATGCAGGCCATGGGGTAATGTTTGAAAAACCCAAAGAGTATATTACTACAATAATGGATTTTATAAATAATATTTAAAATAATAGGCGAAGATTACAAGCTGAACCTAGTCTTCGCCATATTTATTGTACATTAGACAAAGGGTATAAATCTATTATCCTCTTCCTTATACCTTTTCCTAATACAATTTTCAATAATTTCTATACCTTTTTTTATCTCTTCCTCCGATACAGCTCCAAAGCTAAGGCGGATATAGTTGGAATATATACTATCATCAATAAAGAATACCTTACCTGGAACTATAACCACGTCATTTTCTCCACATTCATTATATAGTTCTATGGAATCTATATCCTTAGGCAGTTTAATCCAGAGGCTTAAGCCTCCATTGGGTTTGTACAATTTAACTCCGTATCTTTTAAGCCTTTCCAATTCCCTTACCATGGTATTGTACTTTTTAGTATATACCTTTTTGATATTTTCTATATGCTCCTTCCAATAGCCTTTTCTCAGATACAGATCGAAGGCCCTCTGTAAAAAGCCTGAGGAAGAAATATCTGTAGTATGCTTAATCTTTATTATATCCTTAAAAAGTTTCTTTGGAACCGTCATAAAGCCTATCCTTACCCCTGGCATGAATATCTTAGAAAAACTTTTAATGTATATTACCTGATCCATGTGGTCCATAGATTTTAATGGTTCTTTTTTATTTTCATCATAATTTAAATCCGTTAGAAAATCATCTTCGATGATGTAGAAATCATGCCTTCTGCTAAGCTTAATAACTTCTTCCTTTACTTCTGGGCTATAGGAATAGGTGGTGGGATTCTGGTAATTGGTCATCATATATAAAAATTTAGGCCTGTATCTTTTTATATGCTTGTGAAGTATTTCTAAGTCTAATCCATCCTTTAGCATGGGTATGCCTATTATTTTAGCCCCTCTAGATTGGAAGGCTGCAATGGCCCCAGAATAGGTAGGATTTTCTACGAATATACAATCCCCTTGGGAAATTAATGCCTTAGTTATTATATCCAGCCCCTGCTGTCCTCCTGAAATCACCTGGATTTGGTCTATGGCCACATCCATATTATAATTTTCCTGAAGGAAATGGGATATGGATTCCCTAAAGGGCTTATAGCCATTTATTTCAGGGTATAAAAATGCATTTCCCTTATCCCTATCCAGCACTTCCATTAGGGCCTGTTTAAACTCTTCTATGGGGAATATTTCAGGGGTTGGGGAAACAGAGGCAAAATTGATACTATCCTTTGAAAGGGGGATAACCCCTCCTGCCATAAGCTCTATATCTCCCCCATCAACAAAGGGCATATCTATATCATAGTTGGATTTTCTTACATAGGTACCGCTTCCCTTTACCGAATAGACATAGCCTTCCTGCTCCAACAGTTTATAGGCATTTACTATGGTAATATTGTTAACATCGATTTTTTTTGCTAAACTCCTAATGGAGGGGAGCTTTTCGCCTTCCTTTAATTCTTTCTTTTCTATTTTATCCCTAAAATTTTCGTAAACCTGTATATATAAAGGAGTATTAGACTTTTTATCTATAACCATCTTATACCTCCTATAAAATGTATGGGTACATTTATTATATCATATATTAAAATATCTACAATAAAATAGGAGGAATTGGAAAGAAAATAAAGAATTATTATAGGGATATGGGGTGATATGGTGGGATGAATGGTAATGGAGAAAGGGGAAAAAAGGCCTTTAAAATTTTTGTTATAATATTTATTGGAATAATACTCTTCTTTTCAAAGGAGGAAAATCAGGAAAGGTTCATAGGGATTTTAAATGAAATTGGGATTGGGAGTATGGATTTAGAAGTAGTGGAATCCATATCCCTTGAAGGAGATATGGAGGATATAGCCTACTATGATGGAAGGATTATTAAGTGGGGAAATAATAGATTAGGTAAGTTCAAACTGGATGGTTCCAAGGAGTGGGAAAAGGAATTTAATTTAAATAAAACTGGATTGACCTTTGGGAAAAGAGGAATATATATATTTGAAAAGGGGGGAGGAGATATATATTTATTAAATCCATCTGGGGAAACCATAAAAAGGGTAGGGTTGGAAGATGGAATAATAGATATAGTTGAAAGTAATAATTATCTATTAATCCATTCTAAGGATTTGGAAGGAGAAAGAATCAATATACTGGATATGGATGGTAATATAATAGCTGAAAATTTTATAGACTCCAAAAACATTCTTACCTGCTGTATTGATGAAGAGGGTACAAGCTATGCCCTATCTTTATTGAATCTATTAGGGGATAATATAAAATCCGAAGTTCATATTTTTCATATAGGTGGTCAATTATTGTCTACTAGTTCAATTGATGATGAGATCCTTTTATTCACCCAATTTGTGGATGATAATAAATTGATAGCAATGTCAGATAAGGCATTGTATTTTATAAATAGGGGAAATATTTTATGGAAAAAAAGCTTCCAATTGATAAAGGACATAAAGATTGAAAAGGACAAGATCCATATCCTATATGGCAATACTTTGGAAACCATCTCTTTAGATGGAAGGACTGAGGCAAGGAAGTCATTTAATCAGGAGTATAAAAAAATCCTCCCCATGGATAAATATATAGTCCTATATGGGGATGAATACCTAATAGGGCTAAAAAATGGAGAGGAATTGTTTAAGCATAAAATGGAGGATAATATAATAAAGATAATAGGCGGGGGCAAAAGGCTTATATTGGTATATCAGGATAGGATAGATGTATTAGGTTAGGGTTTGGTGATTATATGAACTGGTTAGATATAGTATTTCTTTTTATATTAATATATAACTTAACCAAGGGATTGAGATTGGGGTTTGTATTATCCATATTTAATATAGTCCAAATAATATTATCTGTATTGATTACCAAAAGGTATTATCCTGTAGTATATGCCTACATAATAAATAGCCCTAAAATATACAATCTATTCAAAGGATTAACAGAGTGGTTATTAAAGATTTTGTTTTTTTCAAGGGACAGAAATGGGTTTAATATTATTCCAAACCTATTTTCCCAGGGCTTATTAAAATTGATAATCAGCATTTTTGCAATAATAATAATATTTTCTTTGGCCAATATACTGGCCAGTACTGTTCTTGGAGCCTTTTCATTCCTATTAAATGTACCGGTACTTAAGCAGTTGAACAAAATTGGAGGTATGCTATTTGGATTAATGGAAGGCTTATTCATAGTCTATCTGTTGAATATGGTTCTATACTCAGTGGCAGCAGTTTTCCCAAAATCTTTTATTGGAAAAAGCATAGATGGTTCTATATTCTGTGATTATTTTAGGGATTTAAATTTTATTTTGGACTTTATTAATGTTAATGATTATCTATAATAGTAGAGTGAGCTAAAAGGTAGGCTCACTCTACTATTATCTCCACCTTTTCTCCATCGTCGGTTTCTACATCTACCAGTTTCCCTATGGCTCCATTTTTTATTGCTTCTAATAGTTCTGATATATCCTTTTCAGTCAGGCCTGCTTCCTTTAATTCGGGTACAAAATTTGGTGCTACCTTACCAGCTATTCTCATTCCCACATCTATTATGGCCATAGGTATGGTAAGGTTGACTCTAGGTTTTTCTTCCCCTTCATAAACCCTTATTTTTAACCATTTGGACTTATTTCTTATATGGGATTCTTCTGTGTTTTCAAGGGCTTCTAAAAGATCAATGCCCTCTTGGCTGCTTATTTTCCCTTCCTCCACCATCTTTAATATTTGTAATTTTTCTTCCCTTAGATTAGACATTTTATCCCCCCTTTATTATTAATCTATTGGGTCTTCCCCCTTAAGAAGTTTAATAGCCACTTGGGAACTTATTTCCCCTTTGTCTAGCCTTTCCAATACTTCCTTCCTATCCACCTTTGTCTCCGTATATTTAGGGCTATAGCCTAAAGCTTTAATTAAATCCTCCAGCTTATTCCTAACGGTGGGATAGGATATGCCTAAATCCTTTTCTATTTCCTTTATATTGCCCCTATTTTTTATGAATATTTCTAAAAAATGCTTCTGCTCATTGGAAAGTTTACAAAATCTGCATAAGGTAAATTTGCCTTCTATATTGGTATTACAATTATTACAGCTTAATCTAGTTACTTCCAGCTCTTCTCCACAAACGGGACATTTTCCTAAAACTTCCCTTTTCATACTGTCACTCTCCTTATATTTAAAGGGTATATAATCCATAAGCTAGGCCTGTATTTTAGTGTTAAGAACTAGCAAATATTAGGGACTAATATTGTAATCAGTAAATTACGAGTAATGAATTAGGGTATAATATTTAAGTGTGAATTGACCTTTTATCTATCATATTCCTTTACTACCATATTAATACAATACCTTAAAAATGTCAATAAATATCTTAAAAATATTAAAGTAAAAATTAAAATTATTAAGGTCAATAACAAAATAATTGATAACCCATACAGCAAGGTTTAATTATAGATACAATTTATAATCCCCAAATCTTTATAAATAATATTAATAGGTTATCTCCTACTAAGAATAGTATAATATACCTGAAATGAATGATTAGGAGGTATAAGTATGAAAAAAGTAATAGATGCAAGGGGAGAGGCTTGTCCAAAGCCAGTTATTATGACTAAAAAGGAATTGGATAGTATAGAAGAGGGAGTAATTACTACCATTGTAGATAATGAAGTAGCCAAGGAAAATGTTTCTAAGCTGGCCAATAGTTTAGGCTATGAGTATAAGGTTGACAAGAAAGGAGATAATGAATACCATATACACATAAGTAAGGGGGCAGCATCAGAAGAAACTAATGTCTGCACACCAGATACCTTTAAGGATATGACTATAGCCTTTTCATCTAATACCATGGGCAAGGGCTCAGAAGAATTAGGTAAAATCCTAATGAAATCCTTTATATATACCCTTACAGAAGCCACACCCTATCCTTCCACCTTGGTATTTTATAATGGAGGGGTTCATTTAACCTGTGAAGGTTCGGAGGTGTTGGAAGATTTAAAGAAATTGGAGGAGGAAGGGGTAGAGATTATTTCCTGCGGTACTTGTTTAGATTATTATAATTTAAAGGATAAACTTAAGGTTGGAACAGTTTCAAATATGTATACCATATATGAAAAATTGAGAAATCCAATAAAAACATTAACTATAGGTTAGGAGTATGCTATAATGAAAGAGAGAGAATTTGGAGTAATTACTTTTAAATCTACCCACTATGCAATAAAGGGAGATTCTATATTTAAAAAGGAAAATATAAATTTTAGAACTATACCCACCCCGAGGGAGATAACCCACAGCTGTGGGTTATCTATTAAATTTGATCTGATGGATTTAGACAGGATTAAAAACATAATTGATGAAAACCAAATAGATATAGAGGGGATTTTTAAGATTGTTAAATCCACGGAAGGCAGCAGGGCTGAAAAACTTAATTAATAAGGGGTTTATTATATGGATGAGGTATTTAATGTTATAGACAATCTATTTAAAACTGAAGAGGGAGATTTAAATATACTTGGTAAAGGAATTAAGATAATAATCATATTTATTCTTATTAAGCTATTGATAAGGGTATCTTATGCAGTAATAGACAAGGTGTCGGATAAGAGGAAAAAAAGGCTATTTTCAATAGATGACAAAAAGATCAATACCCTTACCACCATATTGAAAAATATTATAAAATATATACTATATTTTATAGGCGTAATAATGGTATTGGACATTTTCAATGTCAATACCACATCCCTTATAGCCACAGCAGGTATAGGAGGTTTAGCCATAGGTTTTGGGGCCCAATCCCTAGTCAAAGATGTAATTACAGGCTTTTTCATATTATTTGAAGATCAATTTGCAATAGGAGATTATGTAAAAATAGGAGATTATGAAGGAGTAGTTGAAGAGGTAGGGGTTAGGGTAACCAAATTAAGGGATTTTTCTGGAGAACTCCATATAATCCCTAATAGCAATATTGATATTGTAACTAATAAGACTAGGGGATCCATGAGGGCCTTGGTAAGAATTAGCGTAACCTATGAAGAAGATTTAGATAGGACTATTAAGGTCCTTGAGAGGGTATGTAAACAAGTTAAGGAATCCAATGAAAATATAGTAGACGGACCCACCATATTGGGAATTACCGATCTTACCGATTATGGTGTAGTGCTAACGGTGATTGCCAGGACCAAACCTATGGAACAATGGGCTGTAGAAAGGGAGCTTAGAAAGAGGATAAAAGAAGCCTTCTTAAGGGAGAATATAGAAATAGCTTATCCAAGAAGGGTAATATATGATAAAAAAGTTGAAGGGTGATGAGTATGTTAAAATATGAATTGGGAGATATTGTAAGCTTAAAGAAACCCCATCCTTGCGGTGAAAATAAATGGGAGATAGCAAGAACTGGGGTAGATATTAAATTAAAATGTCTAGGCTGTGATAGACTAATTTGGCTGCCTAGAATAGAATTTGAAAAGAGGGTAAGAAAGATATTAGTAGATAACAAGTGGATAAGTATTGTAACCTATTCCCAGGGAGAAGGCTAAAGGCTATTTTCTGGATGAAATGCCAGAAAATAGCCTTTTATATTTGTATTACAATTATTGGACAAAAGTTGAAATAAATAGTAAACTATAGATAGAAAATTATTAAATAATTAACAGAAAAAGGTTTTAAACTTTAGGGGGTGTCTTGATGACCTTAAACTATGCTAAAAGGATGGACAATATTAGAGCATCGGAGATTAGGGAACTGCTAAAATTGACCCAAAAACCAGAAGTTATTTCCTTTGCAGGTGGAATGCCGGCACCAGAACTATTCCCCATAGAAGAAATGAAAAAGATAACACAAAAGGTATTAGAGGAGAAGGGTACAACTGCACTACAATACGGACCTACAGAAGGCTACTTACCATTAAGGGAAAAAATTGTGGAGAGGATGGCCAAATTAAAAGTAGATTTAACCGTAGATAACATTTTAATAACCAGTGGTTCCCAACAGGGGTTAGACTTTGCCGCCAAGGTATTTATAAATCCAGGAGATATAATAGTCTGTGAAAGTCCAAGTTATCTAGGGGCAATAAATGCCTTTAAGGCCTATGAGCCCAAATTTATAGAAGTGGATACCGATGAGGAAGGCATGATAATGGAGGATCTAGAAGAGGTACTCAAAAATAATGACAATGTTAAATTTATCTATGTTATCCCCGACTTTCAAAATCCATCTGGTAAAACCTGGTCTGAAGAGAGAAGGATTAAACTGGTGGAATTAGCCAATAAGTACAATGTAGCAATAGTGGAAGACAACCCATACGGAGAATTGAGATTTGAAGGTGAATTCCTTCCAGCTGTTAAACACTATGACACTGAAGGAAGGGTTATCTTTTTAGGAACCTTTTCCAAAATATTCTGCCCAGGCCTAAGACTAGGATGGGTAGCCGCCGATGAGGAAGTGTTGAGTAAATTTATACTGGTCAAACAAGGGGCAGACTTGCAATCCAGCACCATATCCCAAATGGAATTGGCCCAATTTTTAGAAGAGTATGATATAGATAAACATATTGAAAAATTGAAGGAAGTATATAAAAGGAGAAGGGATTTGATGCTTAAGACCATGGAGGAGGAATTCCCAGAGGATGTTAAATTTACATATCCTGAAGGTGGGCTGTTCACATGGGTGGTATTGCCAGAACATATTAATGCCAGGGATTTAGCCGTGAAGGCCTTGGAGAAGAATGTGGCCTTTGTTCCAGGAGGCTCCTTCTTCCCCAATGGAGGCAATGAAAATACCCTGAGGATGAACTATTCCAATATGGATGAAGCAAGAATAGTAGAAGGGGTAAAAAGATTGGCCCAAGCAATAAAGGAAATGATGTAATAAAAAACCCAATCCCATTTATGGGGATTGGGTTTTTATAGGTAGTCGTACTTTTATCTCTGTTCCTTTTCCCAGCTCACTTTTTAAGGATATATTGCCATTGTGGTAATTTACAATATGCTTTACTATGGATAGGCCTAGGCCTGAACCCCCAACTTTTTTTGACCGGCTCTTATCCACCCTATAGAAGCGTTCAAATACCTTATCCTGTTCTTCCTCTGGAATCCCTATTCCCGTATCCTTTACCTTAATTATGCAATAATTATCAGACCTTCCTATTAGCAGGTCCACCCTTCCCTTAGGCTTATTGTATTTCAGTCCATTATCCACCAGATTATATATGAGATCTTGGATCATCCTTCTATTTCCATAGATTGAAACATCATCAGCCCTTATATTTAAATCCAGATCCCTTTCCTTTGCCCTAATACTCAACTGGGCCACTATCTCCCTTCCTATCTGGGATACATTTACCATTTCAAATGCCTTTTTACCGTTTTTGTCTTCAATATGGGCTAGGTTTAATATGGAATCAATAAGGCCTAACAGGCGGGTACCTTCTTTGTGGATTATTTCTGCAAATTTAATGGTATCTTCTTTACTAACCTCCCCACTTTTTAATACCTCGGCAAATCCAATTATGGAGGTAAGGGGGGTCTTAAGCTCATGGGTAACATTTGCTGTAATGTCCCTTCTGGCCTTTTCAGCCTTTTTTAATTTTGAAATGTAGTCCTCTATCTCCCTTTTCTGAGTTTTTATGGTCCTTATAAAGGGTTCAAGTTCATCATATACATATACATCTTCTAATTCTTTGCCGGATAGGATACTTTCTATATTTTGGGTGGCTATATTTATAGGCTCTATAATTTTTGATGTCAATAGATGGGAGACTAGATAGAGTAATATCAATATAAATACCAATAGGCCTATTAAGACAGGTAGGGCTGATAGGAACATGGAGGAAAGGTCCATAGGATTGGGGCCCATCCTAAAATTGTACAGGTTATAGAATAATAGGATTAAAAAAATAGAGCTTATTATCTGAGTAATAGTGGCAACTATTGCCAGATTATAATAAATCCTTCTTTCCATATTTATCCCCCCAACCTATAGCCAACGCCTCTAATGGTTTGAATGTAGCCTCCGGTTTTTCCTAGTTTCAATCTCAATGTTCTTATATGAACATCTATGGTCCTAGTTTCCCCTTCATAATCAAATCCCCATACTTCATTCATTATTTTGTCCCTAGAAAGTACTAAACCCTGATTCTTCATCAAATAATATAATAGTTCAAACTCCTTATTGGTTAGGCTGATCTCCTTATTATCAACGGTAACCAAATACTTGTCATAATCCATACTTATTTCCTTGTAAGATAACTTTTTATCCTTATCTTTTTGCCTTTTACTCCGCCTTAATACAGCCCTTATTCTAGATATCAACTCCATTACTCCAAAGGGCTTCTCAACATAATCATCTGCACCCATATCCAAGGCTTTAACCTTATCAAATTCACTGGTTTTAGAGGTAAGCATTATAACTGGGCTGGCTGCCGTCCTGTAATTTGATTTAAGTTTTTGTAAAAGGGTATAGCCATCATCTCCCGGAAGCATAATATCCAGTAAAATCAAATCTGGAAGGGGACTATCAAACAAATCCCTCCCATCTTCAAAGCCTACAGCCTCAAACCCATTATTTTTTAAAGCGTATATAATAAGCTCCCTAATACTTTCATCATCTTCAATACAATATATTAAGGACATTAAATCAACTCCTAATACCTGAAATGCTCTCCTTCTATGGCAAAATAAACCCACTCAGCAATATTTACAGCATGGTCTCCAATACGCTCAAAATATTTTGCCACCATCAGTAGATCTACAATCTGCTCCTTATGCTCAATATCTTCCCTAATGATGTCAACCAATTCATCTTTAATTATATCAAATAATTCATCTACTTTATCGTCATAAAAGATTACTTCTTTAGCAAGTTCAGTATCCTTCCTTACAAAGGAGTCAATGCTATCCTTAACTATCTTTATTGTAGCCTGAGCCATCTGGGGTATATGAACTAACTCCTTTACATATTTTACATTGGCCAATCTAATGGCTATTTCAGAAATATCCGAAGCCTGGTCCCCTATCCTTTCCATATCCGTTATCATCTTTAGGGCAGATGAAATCAACCTTAGATCCCTTGCCACCGGTTGTTGCTGCAATATTAACTTTAGACATCTCCTTTCAATATCCCTTTCCATATTGTCTACTTCTTTGTCCTTTTCTACTATCCTTTTAGCCAATTCTACATCCTGTTCTTCTAGGGCAGTTACTGCAGTCTTTATGGCACTTTCTATTAAGTTACCCATTTCTATCAGCTGCTCATTGAGTAAATCTAATTCCCGGTCAAATCTATTCCTCACACCTATCATCCTTTCTTATTTATTAACCAAAGCGGCCAGTAATATAATCCTCTGTACGCTTATCCTTAGGGACAGTAAACATATCCACCGTTTTGCCAAACTCTATCAATTCCCCATTCAACATAAACCCTGTCTTATCGGAGATCCTGGCAGCCTGTTGCATATTGTGGGTAACCATTACTATGGTATAGTCCTTTTTAAGCTCTTGAACCAATTCCTCAATTTTTGCTGTAGAGATGGGATCCAGTGCAGAAGTAGGTTCATCCATCAATAGCACATCTGGCTCCACTGCTAAGGCCCTAGCGATACAAAGCCTTTGTTGTTGGCCTCCAGATATCCTAAGGGCACTTTTTTTCAAATCATCCTTTACTTCATCCCAAATGGCAGCAGCCCTAAGACTTCTTTCAACTATTTGATCTAATTTTTGCTTATTTTTTATACCATGGATCCTTGGGCCGTAGGCAATATTATCATAAATGCTCATGGGGAAAGGATTTGGTTTTTGGAATACCATTCCAATCCTTTTTCTCAATAGGGTTACATCATAACCATTTCCATATATACTTTTATCATCTATAAAGATATCCCCTTCTATCCTACAACCTTCCACCAGATCATTCATACGGTTTAAGCTCTTTAGCAGGGTGGATTTACCACAGCCTGAAGGCCCTATAAGGGCGGTTATCTCTTTTTCCTTTATATTCATATTGATATTTTTTAAGGCATGAAAATTATCATAATATAGATTGAAGTTCTTTATAAAAATCTTATCCATTTTAATTCTCCTTTGTCAATTTATTGCTTAAAAAGGTAGATAAACCATTGATCAATAGTACTAAAATCAATAGAATAACTCCTGTTGCATAGGATTCGTTTACATGAAATCCCTCTGTAGATAGGACATACATGTGCAAGGCCAAGGTTCTACCAGAAGAAAACAAGCCCTTTGGAATGCCAGTGGCAGTTCCTAAAGTAAACATCAAGGCTGCAGTTTCTCCTATAACCCGGCCAATAGACAGTATTATTCCTGATAGAATTCCTGGCATGGCTGCAGGAAGCACTACCCTAAAAATGGTGGTAACCTTTCCGGCTCCCAGGGCAAAACTAGCCTCCCTATAGGCATTGTCCACTGAAAGCAATGCTTCTTCAGTTGCCCGTATAATTAAAGGCAGAACCATAATTGCAGCTGTTAGGGTGCCTGCTAAGAGGGAATATTGAAACTTAAGCCTTATTACAAACAATAGCATACCGAATAATCCATATACTATTGAAGGAATCCCTGATAGGGTTTCAGTGGCCATCCTAATTATTTCTATTAATTTGTTATCCCTTTTGGAGTATTCAACTAAATAAAATCCTGTAAATACCCCTATGGGAGTAGCAATTAACAGGGTTAAAAATACTATCATTATAGTTGTGATCATGGCTGGTAAAAGGGATACATTTTCACTGGTATATTCCCATTGAAACATAGAGGGCTTTAAACTGGGAATACCCCTTATCAAAATATAAGCTATTATTAAGAATAAGATTCCAAAGGTAATTAGGGCTGATATCTTTATGATATATCTTACCAATTTACTCAAATTCCACTCCTCCTCTTTAAAATTAAAAATGTCCCATTTATGATTAGAATAAATACAAGCAATATTACGGCCGTTGCTATAAGGGCCTCCCTATGGGCATCAGCAGCGTAAGCCATTTCAATTACTATATTGGTAGTCATGGTCCTAACCCCTTTTGTAAGACCAGCAGGCATACGGGCTTGGTTTCCTGCTACTAAAACCACCGCCATGGTCTCTCCTATGGCCCGTCCTATTCCAAGTATAATGGAAGAAAGGATTCCAGATCTTGCAGCTGGGAGGACTAGCGATAGTATCGCCCTTTCATGGCTGGCCCCAAGGGCTATACTACCTTCATAATAGCTATTTGGGACTGCCCTAATAGCAGCCTCAGACAAACTGATTATGGTAGGAAGTATCATAATGCCTAACAAGATGGATCCAGTGATAATATTCATCCCTGTTCCTCCTACTAAGGCTCTAATAATTGGTACTATGGCGGTAAGGGCAAAAAAACCATATACTATGGAAGGAATTCCTGCCATCAAATTGATACAGGGTTTAAGAAATTTATATAGTTTTTTGTTGCTGAATTTGGCCAAATAAGTAGCTGTCAAAACCCCTACGGGAACTCCCAATATTATGGCACCTAAGGTGAGGATTAGAGACCCTAAAATCATTGGCAATATTCCATAAGAGGCTGGTGTATCAGATGGCTTCCATTCAGTTCCCAGTATGAAATTCAATAGGCCGTATTCCTCTATAAAGGGAAGGCCTCCGGCAAATATGAATATACATATAAGAACTATGGCTACTATGGACATGGTAGCTGATATTAAAAATATATTTTTCATAAAACTTTCTATAAATTTGGATTTCACAAGTTCACCCTCATTTCCTATTATTGTCATATAGAGCTTATCAGATTAATGTTAAATAGATAAAAGTTATATGTTAAATCTATGTAAAATTTAAAATATGTAAGTTCGTGCCTGGCACGAACTTACTAAGGTATTTATTGGGCCATATTCCAGTGGGTTATTTCACCAGTGTATATGGATTTTACCTCATCTATAGTTAGATCCCCTATTGGGTTTTCATTATTTACTATTATTGCAATTCCGTCTATTGCTATAACTTGAGCTGTAAGTTCAGCTAGTTCAGAATCCTTAAGCTCCCTTGAAGCCATTCCTATATCTGCAGTCCCTTCCATGGCAGCCTGCATGCCAGCTGAGGAACCTGTGGCTTGGATTTCTATGGATACATCTGGATACATTTCTTCGTAGGCTTCAGCTAATTTTTCCATAACTGGGGTTACAGAGGTAGATCCAGCTATAACTAATTTACCTTCTTGTTTATTTTTATTGTAGCTAGGTAAATCTGTAGCAACTTGAACATATCCTTCTTCAGCTACTATAGTTTGACCCTGCTCACTTAAGATGAAATTTAGGAAATCTTTTGCCAGTGGACTAGGTTCCCCCTTATAGGCCACATTAAAAGGTCTAGAGATCTTATAGGATCCATTTTGTATATTTTCAGTACTAGCTTCCACTCCATCTATTTTTAGAGCCTTTACCTTATCCTTTAATGAACCTAGGGAAATATATCCAATAGAATATTTATCTCCTGATACTGTACTGATAACAGCTTCCGTACTATTTTGAATAATAGCTTCTTCATAGGTTCTATCTATTTCATTGCCCCCTTCATCCTTTTCTAGTATGTCCAGGATTTCAACAAAGGCTCCCCTAGTACCTGAACCCTCTTCCCTGCTCACTAGATTTATAGTACTGTTAGTATCAAACCCGTCTGAATTGGAGCAGCCCCCCAATGCTATAGCACTTACCAGTATTAATAAGACCATACTAAATATCTTTTTCACATTCCATCTTCCTTTCAATTTTTATATTCACCCTAATCATATAAGGCCTTTGTAAAATCTGTTTGCATATTTATGTTAAAATTATGTAAAATATAAAAAATAGAGCCATTTAACTCTTTTTTATTAGTTTTTTCATTTGTATTAAATATATTGAAATAGGAATCCAGTAAGGATTATAAAATTTTCTTGCATATGGACTACATAAATGTTATAATTTTATGGATGTATCCTTGCTCTATTTTTAGAGCCGTTAGTCCAGAAGGAGGTGAAAGATGTGAGAAAATATGAAGCCGTTTTCATCTTTGTACCTAATCTAGAAGAGGAAAAAAGAAATCAATTGTTTGATAGGCTTAAAGGTGTAATAGAGGCAGATGGTACAATTAATAATGTGGATGAATGGGGTAATAGAAAATTAGCCTATGAAATAAAAGATTTTACTGAAGGCTACTATGTTATCGTAAACTTTGAATCAACCCCAGAGACAGTAGATGAATTAGACAGAATTTGTAAAATTTCCGACGGCATGATGAGACACATGATCATCAGGGAGGATGAATAATTTTAAGGTGGTGTTTTCCTTGAATAATGTGGTGTTGATTGGAAGGCTTACAAGGGATCCAGAGTTAAGGTATATACCAAATACAGGGACTCCCGTAGCCACATTCAGTTTAGCTGTAGACAAACCACTATCTAGAGAGAAGAAGCAGGAATTGGAAGCCAAAGGACAACCAACAGCCGATTTTATAAATATTGTGGTATGGGGTAAACAAGCGGAAAACTGTGCTAGTTATCTTGCCAAGGGAAGACTTACAGCTGTCCAAGGTAGAATCCAATCCAGATCCTATGATGGTAGAGATGGCACAAGAAGATATGTAACAGAAGTAGTAGCTGAAAGGGTTCAGTTTTTAGAGTGGGGCAACGATAATAGTTCCGACTTTGGTAGCCCTGTTACAGATTTTCCAGAAATAGATGGTTTTGAACCCATAGATGACGATGATAATATTCCATTCTAGAAGGAGGATAGACGGTGCAAAGAAGATTTAAACCAAGAAAAAGAGTTTGTAGCTTTTGCACAGACAAAGTTGAACATATAGACTATAAAGATGTAAGTACACTAAAAAAATATGTTACTGAAAGAGGAAAGATTATACCAAGAAGGATTTCTGGTAACTGTGCAAAGCATCAAAGAGAATTGACAAAAGCTATCAAAAGAGCTAGGCAAATTGCATTAATGCCATATACTGCAGATTAAGAGAGGATATCCTCTCTTTTTGGGCTCTTTGTCAATAGTTGGGGTGGGATTTTCTTAAATCCCGCTCCATTACTATTTTTACCCTTATTTTTGTGTTATGATTGAGATGGATAGAATTACATGTATTTTGGGCACACTTAAATAAAC
>JAAYEM010000076.1 GCA_012728725.1 Tissierellia bacterium
CATAGGTCCTTATTGATTAAACCTGAAGAAATCCTACATAGTGTGGCTGCCAAATTGTCCCGTACCAAAAAAATAGGGGTAATGATGCCAGATAAATCCCAATTGGAAAGGATTAAAATCCTGTGGAGAAAATACGGAATTGAGGCTGTAGCTGTTGGGGTTTCCCCCTATGAGCCTGTTGAAAACCTATCTATGGAATTGGAAAAACTAAAAGATGAGGATATAGACCTTATATTTATGGAATGCTTTGGATACACCTTGGAAATGAAAGAAGAGGTAAGAAGGATAACTAAAAAGCCGGTAATCCTAACTAAAACATTAATATTTAAAATAATACACGAGCTGTTTAAATAAGGCCATAAAGACCAAAAGGCCCATAAGGGCATCCCCCTGTTGGGCCTATTTAATCGTTAATGGCTTTGTATTTTAATTTAGTAGCTTTTCCCCCTCTAATATGCCTTTCAGCTTTGTTTTGCTCTAAAACCTGCTTTACCATATCAGCTATAAGAGGGTTTATCTTGGGAAGACGCTCAGTAACATCCTTATGGACTGTACTTTTGCTCACACCGAAAACTCCCGCTGCCTGTCTTACAGTGGCCTTTTCCTTTATTATGTACTTTGCGATTTCCAATGCTCTTTCTTCTATATAATCTTTCAAATAGGTCTACCCCCTTTGAACTTTGTATTGGGTTTTTGGTCTTTGTAAATACTTATGCAGCCTAATTTCCTATTAGAACAAATATATTAGATTAGGGCTTTTTAAGGCTTTATATAATCCATAGGATCCACACCTACCCCATCCTTTATTACTTCAAAATGGATATGGGGCTCCATCATCATCTCTATGGATGCAGATGAACCTACTTCACTTATCTTATCCCCCTTATTCACCTTAGCCCCTTCTTGTACCATTTCAGTGGTAGATAGGTTTGCATACTTGGTCAGCAAGCCATCTCCATGATCAATTATTATTACTTTGCCCCATAGCCTGTCATCATATACCTCTGAAATGGTTCCAGATAAAGCAGCCACCACTGGGCTTCCTTCTTTAGCTGAAATGTCTATGCCCTTATGTGCTGTCCATTCTTCTAGGGTTTCTGAATAGACTAAAGAATCCTTAGTAAAATGGGTGATTATATTTCCTACTACTGGTGCCATCATTCCTTCACTGGATTCAGGTGTATATTCATCCTCTACAAACTCTAAATCCACTTCATTCCCTTTTTCAATCTCTTCTTCTCCTATTTCTGCCATGGTTTCCTGGCTGCTTTCATAGTATTCATTTTCCTTAGCTTCCCTTTCTTCCAGTATCTGTTCAGCCTCTACTATTTCATCTTCCATCTTAGAACTTTCCAATGAAGCTTCTTCTTTTTCATCTATTATTATTAAATCTTCATAGTCTGATAGGTTGTCTGGATTGTCCTCATTCAAATTCCTTTTTGATACCATAACTGCACTAATGGCTACTACACATACACAAATAAATAAAATGATATAAAATCCATCTTTCTCCATTAATTTGGTTAATTTGTCTTTCATTGCCCCACCTCCAGTAGGTATTATTGCCACATTTGTATATTTAATACATATAGGGAAAAATTTTTTTAAAATTGGACATAAAAAAGCAGCCCTAGGCTGCCTTCAATCCTCAATTGTATATTGACCTATCTCCACTCCAGTATAGTAATGCTTCAGTATGGCCTCATAATCCTTGCCATTTTTAGCCATTCCATTGGCCCCCCATTGGCTCATGCCTACCCCATGGCCATAACCAATGGTTTCTATGTCCACTAGATTGGTCTTGGGATTATAGGTTATTTTGAAATTTGTAGAGTTAAGCTCAAACAATTCCCTTATTTCCCTTCCACTGACTATAGTGCCATCTATGGCTATTTTTTTAATCCTTCCACTCTTGCTCCTTTCTACCAGCTTTATCTTTTCCCCTATATTTTCCTTGGTAATATTTACACCAGGGTATTTCCTATTCAGCTTATTTATAAACTCGTCCCCGGTTAAAGTAACTAAGGATCTATATTTGGGGGCCTCTTCTTCATAGGGGCTTTCTACCGATTTTAAATAGGGTTTGTCTACTGCAAATACATCCAAAGCATCTTCAGTCATTCCACCACTGGTGGAGTGATATAGGGGCTCTATTAGCTCCCCCCTATAGTACAAAACCAGCCCTCTAGTTGAATTTACCGCCTCCTCAATTTTAGGCCAATACTTTTCCTCCCAGCCTTCAGGATGGATACTATTTAGCTCCTCCAGGGTAAGATAGGCTTGACAATGAATGCCTGTACAAAGGGTAGCCTCTATATGGTCTGGATGGCCCTCTGGGTAATTTAGGCTTCTACTTATGGCATAGGTTCGGCTAGCTATGGCCTGAGCCTTTAGGGCCTCAATATGGAATTCGGCAGGCATTTCTGCTGCCACTACCCCCTTTACATACTCCTCCAAATCCATTTCCCTAACCTGTTGATTCCTGGTGTCATATACTTTAATCTTCCCCTTAAACTCCCCTTCCACCTCTTCAGATTCCACTTTATCAGGTGGTTTATTTTCTTCCCCTTGCTTTTCTGCAGGAACAAAGGTAAAACTGTTGACTATTATTGCTGGCATGACTACAACCACTATCAATAGTATTAAAATGTATATCCCTAAATTTTTCATCTTTTCCCCCTCTTGCCTTTGGTATACCATATTATATGTTGGGGGAGGTAAAAATAGAACACAATGGCATATAGGGATGCCAATTGGGAATTAGGAATCTTAAATTGGGAATTGTAAATTGGTTTATATTGGGTTTATTTCTGGCATATTTATAAAGAACGGCTCTCCGATTCGAGCCTACTCTTTATAAATATGCCTTCCAACTTGCTACATATCTAAACATAATAAAGGCAATTTCAATAGTCATCACCAAAGGGTGGGCATAAAAGCCCCCCCTACAATATCTAATATATGGCTGAAGGATTCAAATTCCGATGGAATAGGGCAACCCTTTCTATTATATGTTTGTCCTTCATCCCTTTATTATATTCATTGACCAGGTTTTCCATTAATGCCGGTACTAAATATGGCTACGGTACTTCATGAACGGCTCCATGGTAACGGGTATACGCCTATACTTTCCCCTGTCCTGGGGTTTAGCCATAAATACTATGCTGTGAATATCCTTTATTACTTGCTCCCATAAGGGCACCTTTTCCCTTACTAATTATTCTATATAGAAGAAGGCTTCCTTATAGCCAATTACTTCTAAATGCTCCCTCAATGTTTTCCATCTATAGTAAGTCCTTCCTTCAAAACAAGGGGCCTATATTCATTAAATTTTTTAATAAAACATCTATCCTTTCAGACATATTATCGCTTCATAATATTAATTTTTTATAGATATAATAGCATAATTTCTTATAAATAATGATTAAACAATTTCACCTTATTTTTCCTTGCAAAAAAGGCGGCCTAAGCCGCCTTCTATGTACACCATAATCCCGGGAACGACCGCAGTCGTTCCTCACCTTATATATTGTCCATTGTCCTCTGTCAATTGCCTATACCCTATATATATTGGCCCCTAATTTTCTCAATTTATCTTCTATGTTTTCATAGCCCCTATCTATATGGTATATGTCCCTAATTTCAGTTTCCCCATCGGCTACTAAGCCTGCTAATATGAGGGCTGCCCCTGCCCTTAAATCTGTGGCTTTAACTGGTGCGGACATTAAAGTATCAACCCCTTGTATAATTGCCGATCTTCCATCTATTTTAATATCTGCTCCCATCCTCTTTAACTCGTCCACATGCATGAATCTATTTTCAAATACAGTCTCTATGATAACACTTGTCCCTTCACATACGCTCATTAGTGCCATAAATTGGGCCTGCATATCCGTGGGAAAGCCTGGATAGGGTAAAGTTTTTATGTCTACGGCCTTTAGCTGGTCTGGACCTATTACCCTAACCTTATCTCCATTTTCCTGGACTTCACATCCTGCCTCCCTCAATTTAGCTATTATAGGCTTAATGTGATTAGGAATAACGTTTTCAACTATGACATCTCCCTTGGTTATGGCTGCTGCCACCATGTAGGTTCCAGCTTCAATCCTATCTGGAATAACTGAATGGGTAGCTCCCCCCAATTCCTTTACACCCTTTATCCTAATGGAACTGGTTCCAGCTCCCTTTATATCTGCCCCTAATTTATTCAAAAAATTAGCCAAATCTACAATCTCTGGTTCCATAGCTGCATTGTCTATTATGGTCTCCCCTTCTGCCATGACTGCAGCCATCATAATATTTTCAGTGGCCCCTACACTAGGAAAGTCTAAATAGATCCTGTCTCCCACCAATTTATCTGCATAAGCTCCTATATTACCATGGTCCACATCTATATTAGCCCCTAGGGCCTTAAAGCCCTTTAGGTGTAAATCTATGGGTCTAGTGCCAATGGCACATCCTCCAGGTAAAGAGGTTTTAGTTTTGCCTAAGCGGGTCAATAAAGGTCCCATAACCAAAAAAGAAGCCCTCATCTTACTCATTAGTTCATAGGGGGTCTCATAATTATTTATATTGGCCGAATTTATTTTTATAGTTCCCTTGTCTAGGAATTCTACCTTGGCCCCTAATGATACCAATACCTCACAGATTACTTCTACATCTTTCAATTTAGGTACATCTTCCAAAATTATGTCCTCTGTTCCCAACAAGGATGCGGCTAAAATTGGTAAAGCTGAATTCTTAGCTCCATTTATCCTTACTGTACCTCTTAATGGAGGACTTTTCGCCACCATTATCTTATCCAAACAAATCCCCTCCTACTTATTAATAGCCTATTGTTATTATAGGTGTTCCTATCCAAATATAGGTCTTATCCTCATATTCATTATATCTTAGAGCTATATTTAGGTTCATCTTATTGCTGCCTGTGTATATATACTCTTCGATATAGGGTGTAAATATGGAGAAGCTTAGTAGACTATCCTCCTTATACTCTTCTACGATTTTTCCCTTTACCATCTTAGCTGCTTCTACAACCTTCTTTTCATTTTCCTTTAAGTCTACGTATCCATCAAAGGTACCTATAACACAAGTGGTAATATTTACAGGCATATGGTATTCTTCAAAGAATTTTTCTATAGTCAATATTATATCATTTATTGTGAAAAATTGTCCATCATTAATTAAATTAATGAAAAGGCTAGTTTCTCCCTTCTTATCATCTACATCCCTGTAGGAGGAGATTGAAAAGGTAACCAAATTATCCTGATAATCATAGCCCTGGACTGTTAACTGCCTAAAGCCATCCTCTTCTACTATTTCATCCCAGTAGTTATCATCCTCTATAATATCTAGCCGCTCCTTTATGGTATTTCCAATATCTAGCATCTCCTCTTCCCCAATAAACCTATTGAGAAGAGTACCCCCCAAATTTATGTCTCCTTCTAAAAAGGTGGCCCCTGTAGCCTCAAGAACTTCCATTAATAGTTCCCTTTCCTCATACTTCTCTTGACTAAGCCCATATACTGGTAATAATAAAGATAATATGATTCCCAACAGAATAAATTTTTTGTACTTTTTCATTCCCTTCCCTCCGAAGTATTTATTGAGGAAAGGGTCTGCTATAATAAAAATGTAAAGGGGGACAAAACATTTTTATTATAAAAAAGTACCCTTTCCTCATGATAAAAGTATTTCCAAGAAAGGGTACTTTTTATACCTATCTATCAAATTTTTCTTCATCATATTTTTTAAGGTTTGCTACCTCTAGTCTGTTCAATGCCCTCTTAAGGGCATTTTCTGCCCTGATTATATCTAAGCCTTCAGCCTGTTCCTTCAAACGCCTTTCTGCCCTAGCCTTGGCCTCTTTTGCCCTTTCCACATCTATTTCATCAGGCCATTCGGCAGAATCGGCAATTATGGTGGTCTTATCTTTTTGCACGTTTATATATCCCCCTGCCGTTGCAGCTACTCTCTCTTTCCCATCTTGCAATATCCTTATTTTCCCTATGGCAAGGGGGGTTACAAGAGGGGCCCTATTTTTTAAAACAGCTAAATCCCCTTCGACTCCTCTTACAATGACCCGATCTACTTCACCGGAGAAGAAGAATCTATCGGGGGTTACTATTTCCAGGTAAAAACCCATAATTATCCCTCCAGCTGCTTAGCTTTTTCTATTGCATCATCGATGGTACCCACCATATAGAAGGCTTGCTCAGGCAGATCGTCATGTTTTCCTTCTAATATTTCCTTAAAGCCCCTTACAGTTTCCCTAATGGGCACATATACACCCTTCATACCTGTAAATTGTTCAGCTACTGTAAAGGGTTGGGATAAGAATCTTTGTATCTTTCTTGCCCGGGCAACAATCAATTTATCCTCATCTGAAAGCTCATCTATTCCCAGGATAGCAATAATATCCTGTAATTCCTTATATCTTTGGAGAACTTCCTGAACTCCTCTAGCCACCTCATAGTGTTCCCTTCCTACTACTTCAGGATCAAGGATTCTAGAAGTAGAATCTAATGGGTCTACTGCTGGATAGATACCCATTTCAGCAAGCTGTCTTGATAAAACTGTGGTAGCATCCAAGTGGGCGAAGGTAGTTGCTGGAGCTGGGTCTGTTAAGTCGTCAGCAGGTACATATACTGCCTGCACCGATGTAATGGAGCCCTTCTTAGTAGATGTAATCCTTTCCTGCAATGCACCCATCTCAGTAGCCAGAGTTGGCTGATAACCTACCGCTGAGGGCATTCTTCCTAATAGGGCAGAAACTTCAGAACCTGCTTGGGTAAACCTAAATATATTATCTATAAATAGTAACACGTCTTGACCTTCTTCATCCCTAAAGTATTCAGCTAAGGTCAAGCCTGTTAAACCTACCCTCATCCTGGCTCCTGGTGGCTCATTCATCTGACCAAAGACTAGGGCAGTCTTATCTATTACTCCTGATTCGATCATTTCATAATAGAGGTCGTTTCCTTCCCTAGTCCTTTCCCCTACCCCTGCAAATACGGAAAGTCCTCCGTGTTGGGTAGCTATATTGTTTATTAGCTCCTGTATAAGAACGGTTTTTCCAACTCCCGCTCCGCCAAATAGACCGATTTTACCACCCTTGGCATAGGGAGCTATCAGGTCAACAACCTTAATTCCCGTTTCAAATACTTCCTTTGCAGTATCCTGTTCTTCAAAGGAAGGTGCCGGCCTATGAATAGGTAACCTTTTATCAGTTTTTGGTGGCTCCTTACCGTCGATAGGTTCTCCTAGTACATTGAATAACCTTCCAAGGGTTTCCCTGCCTACAGGAACAGTTATAGGCCCTCCTGTATCTACAGCTTCCATCCCCCTTACAAGGCCATCTGTTGAGTCCATGGCTACACATCTGACAATATCGTCTCCTATATGCTGAGCTACTTCTACTACTAGCTTTCCATCTTCTTTATTTATTTCAATTGCATTTAACAAGTTAGGTAAATTTTCTTCATCAAAACGGATATCAACTACGGGGCCAATTATCTGAACAATTTTACCTATGTTCTTTTCCATATCCCCACTCCTTTCTCTATTACTTGAGAGCTTCAGCACCTGTAACAATTTCTGTAATTTCCATAGTAATAGCTGCTTGACGAGCCCTATTGTAGCTTAATTGAAGCTCTTCCAACATTTCCTCTGCATTATCCGTAGCATTCTCCATGGCAGTCCTCCTAGCTCCTTGCTGGCTACAAGATGACTCCATCAAGGCTCCATATATTACAGATTCTATATATTTTGGAATTAAGAAATCTAGTACAGCTTCTGGAGAAGGCTCATACTCTATAACCGAGGATTTAACCTCTTCTCCTTCTCTCAGATCTTCACTGGGAAGCAATTTCAACATATTGGTCTCTTGGGAAATAGTGGTTATAAACTTAGTATATACGATCTTAACCGCATCTACCTCTCCCTCTTTATACATTTCCATAACCTTTTGTCCAATTTGCTTGGCATGGGAAAAGGTAGGATTTTCCGTCATCCCAACCAATTCATGGACTATATTGTATCCCTTTCTTCTGAAATAGTCCCTTCCCTTTAAACCTACCGTTATTAGGAAGGAAGAATCCTTTTTATCCTTTATCTCCTCTTCTGTCAGTTTAATTATGTTGGAGTTAAATCCTCCAGCCAATCCCCTATCTGCAGTTACCACTATGTAAAGGGTTTTATTTCCTTCCCTTTTATCCAAATAGGGGTGGGATATATTTCCTGCAGAACTAAGTACCTGCCTTATATTATCATATATAGTCCTATAATAAGGCCTGGTTCTTTCCAATTTCTCCCTAGCCCTTCTAAGCCTAACTGAGGCAATCAATTCCATAGCCTTGGTAATCTGTTTAATATTTGATATCCCTTTTACTCGTCTTTTAATATCTCTTGTTGATTCAGCCAATTAATTCACCCCCATATTGTAAGGGAACATTAAAAGATCTTTTTGAATTCGGCCACAGCCTCGTCAATTTTCTTCTTGGTTTCATCGCTTAAATCCTTAGTTTCCTTTATGGTATCTACTATTTCAGGATAGTTGTTATCTACAAACTTTAAGAATTCCTTCTCAAACTGACCTATTCTCTCTAATGGTATATCTGTAAGATGTTTATTGGTTACCACATAAATGATTATAACCTGATGCTCTACCCTCATTGGATTGTATTGGGGCTGTTTTAATATCTCCATTATCCTTTCCCCTTGCTCCAGTCTAGCCCTAGTATCCTTATCCAGCTCTGAACCAAATTGAGCAAAGGCTGCCAAATCCCTGTACTGGGCTAATTCAAGCTTAAGACTTCCTGCAACCTTTTTCATAGCTGGAATTTGGGCCGCTCCTCCTACCCTGGATACCGATAACCCCGTATTGATAGCTGGCCTTTGTCCAGCAAAGAATAGGTCTGTCTCTAGGAAAATCTGTCCATCGGTAATGGATATAACATTGGTAGGAATGTAGGCAGTAATATCCCCTGCCAAGGTCTCTATAATTGGCAATGCAGTTATAGAGCCTCCCCCATATTCATCGCTCAATTTTGCTGATCTTTCCAATAGTCTGGAATGTAGGTAGAATACATCCCCAGGATAAGCTTCCCTGCCTGGTGGACGTCTCAATAGCAGTGACATTGCCCTGTAGGCAATAGCATGCTTAGATAGATCGTCATATATGATGAGCACATCCTTACCTTGCTCCATGAATTCTTCAGCCATGGATACCCCAGCATAGGGTGCTATATATTGTAATGGGGCTAGTTCGCTTGCCGTTGCAGAAACTACAATGGTATAGTCCATAGCCCCGTGTTTTTCCAATACGTCTACAATCTGGGCCACTGTGGATCTCTTCTGACCAATGGCCACATAGATGCATATAACATCTTGATCATGTTGATTAATGATGGTATCAACTGCCAAGGCAGTCTTTCCAGTCTGCCTATCCCCAATAATAAGCTCCCTCTGGCCTCTACCAATTGGGAACATGGAGTCAATAGCCTTTATTCCCGTTTGTAAAGGTTCATTTACCGATTGCCTAGTAATAACCCCTGGTGCAATCCTTTCTATAGGTCTAAACTTAGTTGCATTTATTGGTCCCTTTCCATCTATAGGTTGACCAAGAGCATTTACTACTCTGCCAATCATCACGTCTCCAACGGGAACCTCTACTATCCTTCCAGTCTTTTTAACTGTATCCCCTTCTTTTATATCTTGGTCGGAACCTAATAGAACACATCCTACATTGTCTTCTTCCAGGTTAAGGGCCATTCCATAGATTCCTCCAGGAAACTCAATCAACTCTCCAGCCATACAGGCTTCTAATCCGTGAATCCTTGCAATTCCATCCCCAACTTGGATAACTGTTCCTATATCAACCATATCAAGCCTTTTTTCGTAATTTTTAATCTGTTCCTTTATAACTGAACTAATCTCTTCCGGTCTTAATGCCATTTTATCACCCCAGCTTTCCTATAATGATATGCCTTTTATGGTTTTGCCTATGGATTCCAACTGACCTAACACTGTACCATCTATTAGTTTGTTTTCTATCTCCAATAAGACCCCGCCCAAAATGGTCTTATCTACCCTATTTATTAATTTAACCTTTTTATTTAATTTATTGCTCAAAACTAACTCCAATCTGGTTATAGATTTTTCCTCCATGGGTACAGCTGTTGTTGCAACAACTTCAATTATATTTTCATGTTCATTAAATAGTTTCTTATATTCCTTTACTATATCTAGGATATACCTTTCCCGTCTTTTATCAATTATTATATATAAGAAGTTGATCATTTCATTAGAAACCCTGTTCTTGAAAATACTATCTATTAGATTTCTTTTTTCCCCTTTTTTGATCTTTGGATGTTGCAAAATTTTAAGCAGATCCTCTTCCTCTTCAAATACGGATTTTATGAAATCTAATTCTTTATCAAATTCATCAATCTTATTTAAATCCAATCCAGTTTCAAATAAGGCTAAAGCGTACCTTTTTCCCACTAATTTTGCCATTCTGATTTACCCACCTCATCAATAAATTTATCAATCAGGTTTTCTTGTTTATCTAGGGCAAGGTTTTCCTCCAAAATCTTTGAAGCTATTAAAACAGCAATTTCTCCAGCCTCTGATCTGATGCTTTCCAGTGCTGCTTCCCTTTCTCTAGATATCTCCTGCCTAGCCCTGGATATTATGCCTTCAGCCTCTCTTTTGGCTTCCTGGATAATATCCTCTCTCAATTCCTCTCCACGTTTCCTAGCATTTTCTATGATCTCCTGGCTTTCCTTCCTAGCCTGGCTGATCTTAGATTCATATTCCTTTAACATGGATTGGGCTTCTTCTTTTAATGCTCTTGCTTCATCGATATCAGACTGGATTTTTGCCTTCCTATCTTCTAAAAATTTAGAAACTGGATTGTACAATAACTTTCTAAGTATCAAGAATAGTATCCCAACAGATACCCAGGTTATCAATACAGATGAAAGTTCTGGCAAGGCTCTTACTACTATGTTCATAGATAAACCTCCTTACTTGAGGGTGGTTTGAGATGGGTTGCCCCATCCCTCCCTCAAATATTTAAATTATAGGCCAGCCAATAGTGGTTGAACAAATAATAAAATTATAGCAATAACTAGACTGTAAATACCAGTGGTCTCTGCTACTGCCTGACCTAAAAGCATGGTTCTAGTAATATCTCCTTGGGCCTCTGGCTGTCTACCCACTGCCTCAGCACCCTTGCCTGCTGCAATACCTTGACCAATTCCAGGTCCTAGACCTGCAATCATTGCTAAACCAGCACCTATAGCTGAACATCCTAATACAAAAGCTTCATTTGATATACCTTGTAACATATTTTTTCCTCCTTCCAAATTTTAAAAATATTATGCTTCTGCACCACCAATAAATATCATAGATAACATTGTAAATATAAAGGCTTGCAACACACCAGAGAATATATCAAAATATATATGCAATGGTGCAGTCACAATTGGTGCAAAGTAACCCAATGCACTATAGAGTAATGTCATTATGATTCCGCCTCCCATAATATTACCAAAAAGACGGAATGATAATGACACTGGGTTAGCCAAATCACCTATAACATTTAAAGGCGTTAGAAAAGCCATTGGCTCCGTATACCCTTTAAGATATCCCTTTAAGCCTCCGGCATTTTTGAATAGCCAGTATTGGGACAAGGCAAAGGTAATTAAAGCCAAGGAAAAGGTAACAGAATAATCTGATGTAGGGGGAGTCAATCCTGTCAATCCAAATAGATTGGCTGTTATTAGGAAAAAGAATAATGTAAATATATAGGGTGCAAATCCTAGGTTTTGTTCACCCATAGTAGATTTGACCAGGGACTGAACAAGTTCTACCATTAACTCTACTATATTCAAAAAGCTGGATGGTTTTTCATCTATACTGGCTTCTTTGATCTTTTTATTGACTACTATAGCAAATATTATCAGTACCAGTGCCACCAGCCAAACATTGAATACAGAGTCTGGAATTATAATCTCCCTTTGGCCTATTTTAACCAATAATTCCAAAAGCCCTCTCCTCCCTTCTTGTTAAAATTTGAATATTTGCTAAATATAAGGTACTACTTTTTTAAAAAATCCTTATCAAAAAATAAAGATCCTGTAATAACAATCCTTACCATAACAAGGCCAACTGCTGTAGCTGCAAAATTCAGATAATTTGCGATTGCTGCCAACATAAGGACTACAAAATACATGGCAAATCTACCCATATAATGGGCTATTGTGTAGGCTCTAGCCCTGCTTGGGGTCATAAGGACTGATTTGTTGACAGTATTGTGGAGTAATTTGAAGGCTAAAATGCTAATTATGGTTCCAAATATAAAACCACTGACAATGGGTTTTGGATTTGGAAAAAGTAAAAGGAAAATTCCCAAAATAAATAGGCTTGCAATCAGGGTCCTCCTAATTATTTTAAAGACTAAATCCTTATTCATACTTATATCCTTCCATTTACTTTTTTTTATTCCTTGGACTTGTGCCAAATTTAAATATATTCAAGAACCCTGCTCCCGCACCTATAATTATAAATATCATAGAAAAAATATAATTTGAACCAACCTTTCCATCTAACCATTTCCCAAAGAAAAACCCCAATAAGATTGGTACCACAACGGATATGCCTATTTGAGATATGAGGGCAAGCCCTTTGAGAACTTCCCTATATTCCTTCCTTTTCATTTCTCCACTCCATATGTAACATTATTATTTTGTATTTTTCTGTCGAAAATATACAATTTTACAATTATTACTACAAGCAATTATATATAATTTTCAATCACAATGCAATACCTCTTCTCCGGTTAGGAAATGTTGGTCCAATTCCATAAAAGCCCTTTTTAGGATCCATTTTGCATTTAAATATAGGAAAAATATCAATTTTCAAAAATATCCTTCAGCACATAAATATATGTGTGTTATAATTCTATCAAACTTTTCAGCATTTATCAATATTTTATGGCAATTAATATTAGATTATTATAACCAATTTCCCATTTAAAATTATAGATTCCGCAAGTAATCCTTAATATTAATCTAAAAAATAAAAAAATGTAGATAAAATCTACATTTTTACTCATTAGGACCTATATGCTTTATGATAATATCCACTATCCTCTCCGATGCCTTTCCATCCCCGTAGGGGTTTACTGCGTTGGCCATTTTAGAATACTCCTCCTGGTTTGATAGAAGTATATCTATCTCCTTAAATATATTATCATATTCAGTTCCAACCAGTTTAGCCGTTCCTGCCTCTATTCCTTCTGGCCTTTCCGTCTCCTCCCTTACTACCAGGACTGGTTTTCCAAGGCTAGGTGCTTCCTCCTGTAGGCCTCCTGAGTCTGTTACCACCAGATGGGATTTGGCCATTAGATTGGTAAAGGGTTCATAGTCCAAGGGCTCTATTAAATGGACCTTGTCATTCCCTTTGAAAACCCTATAGGCTATCTCCCTAACCTTTGGATTTAAATGGATGGGAAATACTACCTCCACATCATCATACTTTAATGCTATATTATTTATGGCGGAGAATATATTTTCCATAGGTTTCCCTATATTTTCCCTCCTATGGGAAGTGACAAGTATTATCCTCTTATTTTTATAATCTATATCATTCAATAGGGGTAAATGGAATTTGTAGTCCTTTTTAACAGCAAATTTGAGGGCATCTATTACCGTATTTCCTGTGATGAAAATCCTTTCCTCAGGATAGCCCTCCTTTAGTAGGTTCAACCTGTTAATCTCTGTGGGTGCAAAATGGAAATGGGCTAGTACCCCTGTCAATTTCCTATTGGCCTCCTCAGGATAGGGGGAGTATAGATTCCCAGACCTTAGGCCTGCCTCCACATGGCCAACCTTTACTTTTTGATAGAAGGCAGCTAAGGCCCCTGCAAATACGGTACTGGTATCCCCTTGAACTAGTAGGATATGGGGTTTTACCTCCCTTATTACCCTCTCCAAACCTTCCAGGGCCCTCATGGTAATCTCCGTAAGGCTCTGGCCAGGTTTGAATATGTTTAGATCATAGTCTGGTTCAATTTTAAATAGGTCTAATACCTGATCCAGCATCTCCCTATGCTGGGCTGTTATACATATGGTGTTCTCAATTTCAGGCCTACTTTCCATAACCTTAATAATAGGGGCCATCTTTATTCCCTCAGGCCTTGTCCCAAATACTGTCATGACTTTAATCTTATTCATTGCTATCCTCCCTCTTGGTACTTATAAGCCCCATCTTTAATGCCAACAATATGGTAACTACAAATACCACCATGGCCATTATGACAGCTCTCTTACTATTAGCTTTAGCTATTAATATGGCTGACAGCCCAAATACAGCAGATATAAAATATAGTATTAATACGGTTTTCTTCTGGGAATATCCCATCCTCAATAGCCTATGGTGTAGATGGCCATTATCCGCCTCTGCAATGGATTTTCCATTCAATAATCTCCTAAATATGGCGAAGGTGGTATCAAATATGGGCACTCCCAATATTATTATGGGAGTAATTACTGCAATGGTTGCAACAGATTTCATAACCCCTTCTATGGATAGGGCTGCTAATATAAATCCCAAAAATAGAGCTCCCGTATCCCCCATGAATATTTTAGCTGGATTGAAATTGTAGGGTAGAAAGCCAATACAGGCTCCTGCAACTATGGAGGATATTATCATTATAGGTATATAGTTAAATTTATTGGCAACAAATACAAAGGATAGGCTGGCAATGGTAGCTACCCCTGCTGCCAAACCATCTAATCCATCAATTAAATTTAAAGTATTTGTAATGCCTACTACCCAAAATATGGTCAAGGGTATGGATAGGCCATTTAAATAGATTAAACTGCTATTTCTGGTAAATGGATTGGTAATAGCCTCTATCTTAACATCTCCCAGGATTAGTATTACAGCTGCCAATATTTGAAATATCAGCTTTGCCTTGGGACTTATATCCCTTATATCATCTATTATTCCAGAGATTAGTATTAAAGTTCCTCCTGCCAGTATGGAAATCAGGGTCTTATCTATAGGTAGGAATAATAAGGCAGATAAAACTACCGATATATAGATGGCTAGTCCCCCCATTAGTGGCATAGGCTTATTATGTACTCTTCTTTCATCCTTAGGAACATCCACCGCCCCTATTTTTATAGCCAACTTTTTAGCTACTGGTGTCATAAAAAGTGATATAAGGACTGATATAATAAACGGCTTCATTATGTTTTCCATGTCTTTCGCCCCTTAATTTTATTTCTTCTAAGATTTTATATTATAATAGTGGATAAGTCAATTAACAATTCGGTAACAATAAGGCTTTCTTCTTGTTCCTAGCCTTATCTGGTTTCATATCCATCTTTTCCAAATAGGCCTATATTTATAACTGGAACTTTTATTACATAGGGCCAATTTTTAGCTACAAAAAAAGGTTAGGTAGTCCCTAACCTCTATTTTGTGCCAAATAACCTGTCTCCAGCATCTCCAAGCCCTGGTACTATATAGGCGTCTTCATTCAAGCCTTCATCAATACTTGCCACATATATCTCCACATCTGGATGCTCCTTATGGATGGCCTCAATCCCTTCTGGAGCAGCTACTAGGCATACGAATTTTATGGATTTGCCTCCCTTTTCCTTTAAAAAGTTTATTGCAGCTATGGCAGAAACTCCTGTTGCCAACATGGGGTCTAGTAGGATAAGATCCCTTTCTTCAATATCATTAGGTAATTTACAGTAGTATTCTACAGCTTCCAATGTTTCCGGATCCCTATATAGGCCTATATGTCCAACCTTAGCAGCCGGAAGTAAATCCAGCATACCATCCACCATCCCAAGACCTGCCCTTAATATGGGTATCAATCCTAATTTTTTACCAGATATAATTTGGGATTTAGTCTTAGCTATTGGCGTCTCTATCTCGATTTCCTCTAAAGGTAAATCTCTTGTCACCTCGTAGGCCATAAGGGTGGAAATCTCCTTAACCAATTCCTTAAACTCCTTGGGTCCTGTATTCTTGTCCCTTACGAATGTGAGTTTATGCTTAATCAATGGATGATCTAGTACGACAACTTTGCCCACGTAAAAGACTCCTTTCCTAATAGATTTGAAAAACTTCTGTATAATTATATCATAATTATTCTTCCATGGCAGTTATTTTATTTACCCTTCTTTCATGTCTGCCCCCTTCAAATTTTGCCTTAAGCCAAACTGATACTATTTCCAGGGCTAAATCCTTTCCTACAACCCTGCCCCCTAGGGCTAACATATTGGCATTATTGTGTTCTATACTCATTCTGGCAGAATAGGTATCATGGCATAATGCACATCTAATCCCCTTTACCTTATTGCAGGCAATAGAAATACCTATCCCGGTACCACATATGGCTATACCCTTATCCACTTCACCAGCTATTACGGCTTCAGCAAGCTTTTTGCCATAATCGGGATAATCTACTGATTCTTCAGAATAAGTACCATAATCTAAATATTCTATACCCTCTTTTTCCAGATAATCCTTGATGTATTCCTTTAGCTCAAATCCTCCATGATCACTACCTATACCAATCTTCATTACTATTTCCCTCCATCATTGTCATTTGTCAATCTCTTAACTACTTCTTCCAATGCTTTTTTTATTTCCTCCTTGGTGGAATTGTAGACATTAATATCCCCTCCAAAGGGATCAGCTACATCTTCAACTTTTCCATAGGCATATTCCTTCAAAGTATACACCTTATCCTTTATAAAATTAAATTTAGAAAGCAGGGCCTCCTTATGGGATAGGCTCATGGTTAGTATCAGGTCTGCCTCCTCTAGAAGCTGCCTATGAACTAGACTGGCCCTATGATCCCTTATATCTATTCCTTCCGCCTTTAAGGCTTCAATGGCCTCCTTAGATGCATTAGCCCCATCTAGGGCAAAGAGCCCAGCTGACTTTACCTCTATGTCTATTCCCTGCTTTTTAGCCATATCCTTAAGTAAAGCTTCAGCCATAGGGCTTCTACATGTATTGCCTGTGCATACAAAAAGTATGTTCACATCTCTCTCCCCTTATACTTTAATAATTTTCCCTCCCGAAGCCTTTTTCAATCTATTCATTATAGCTGTACCTATATGGCTTAACTCCACTCCTTCGGAAAGGATAATATCTACACCTTCCCCATCCAATAATCTTATAGTATTAAATAGGTTCTGGGCAATGGTCTCCTTCCTTTTTCTACTTCCCATGGATATTATAATACCTGCCTTATATTCATCCTTGGTCTCATCTGTAGCCATTATACCCACTTTTTTGCCATCCTTTATATATTCTGCTGCCTTTGCATTTATGGCCCTTACCATGTTTGGAAGCTGACCACTAAATACTATCATATCCGCCTTGGGGGCATAGTGCCTGTATTTCTGCCCCGGAGATCTAGGTACTATATCCTCAGAATCTGCTATTATGCTTAAATCCTCCTCCACATTGGGGATTATCTCCTGGAGATCTTCCAGGGTTACCCCTCCCGGCCTAAGGATTATGGGTACCTCCCCAGTTAAGTCCAATACAGTAGACTCTAAACCTACCCCAGTGCTGCCTCCATCTATTATCATATGGATCTTTCCATACAAGTCCTCTATTACATGGCTTGCCAGAGTAGGGCTGGGCCTGCCAGAGGTATTGGCAGAAGGGGCGGCTATAGGCACACCACTTAATCTTATTAATTCCTTTGCGATAGGATGGCTAGGCATCCTTATGGCCACCGTATCTAAACCAGCAGTGATAATATCAGGAATCAGACTACTCCTTTTAAATAAAATAGTCAAGGGCCCTGGCCAAAATCTATCCATAAGCTTTTCCGATTCATGGGATATGGATTCTACCAAAGGCTCTACTTCTTCTATTGATGATACATGCAGGATCAGTGGATTATCCTGAGGCCTTCCCTTGGCTTCAAATATTTTAGCCGCTGCCGCCTCATCTAATCCATTGGCCCCTAAACCATAAACGGTCTCAGTAGGAAAGGCAACTAAATGGCCCTCCCTTATAAGCTTTGCTGCCTCCATAAGGATGTCTCTTTCTGGATTTAATGGATTTACCTTGCTTATTTTAGTTTCTACCTTCATCACAATGTCCCTTCTTTACATTTTTCTTATGTTTTCTTCTTTTTATATTATACATCATTGTGTAAATAATTAAATGGATTTTTACCTTTTATATATTTCTTTATAGATTTTATCTATAATTACTGTTTTTATTCCAGTGGGTATCCAATAAAAGCTACTCAGGTCAGCAGAATAAAGGTAGAGGAAAAGGTATTTTTCTTAGGTGGAGTGGGATCTTTATCTCACTCCATTTCTATTGCTCTTATAAAATCCTGTTCTTATTCCTTCCCCAATAGAATAAAGATAAAGTGGAAGGAGTGAAAATATGGAAAATATATGGTTGATAACCTTTTATGGTTTTATGGTAGGGATTTTAGGGACTGGATTAGGAGGTTTGATCTCTTTATTTATAAAGAGGACTAATATAGCACTTAGTTTCCTACTAGGCCTTACTGGAGGCTTTATGCTATTTATAGTCACCTTTCACCTCCTCCCCGAATCCTTTGCATTAGGGGGAGTTCTTCCTGTAATTATAGGAGTTGTACTGGGAATAATACTGGTCATATTAATGGAGGTAAATATAAACCAAATGATAAAAAATCCCTTTTTGAAAAGCTCTATAATATTAGGGATTAGTATAGCTGTCCACAATTTTCCAGAAGGCTTGGCTTTAGGAGCCAGCTTTTTAGCCTCTTCTCATCTAGGCCCCATCCTGGCCTTGGCCTTACTACTCCACGATATTCCTGAAGGCTTGTCCATGGCCCTGCCCTTAAGGGTTAGTGAGACTTCCCCTTGGAAGATCCTCCTGTATACCATAATGGCAGGCCTCCCCACTGGTGTAGGGGCCTTTATAGGGGCCTATATAGGCATGATATCCAACCTATTTATATCCCTATGTCTCTCCTTTGCTGGAGGTACCATGCTCTATATAATCTGCGATGAGATAATACCTAGTGCCAAGTCCCTCCATGAGGGAAGGGCCTCTTCCATTGGTCTGGTTATAGGCTTTGTAATTGGAATCTTCTTATATTTTTAAAAGGACAGGGATAATTCCCTGTCCTTCTTATGAATATATGAGGGTTCCTTCCCTTCCCAATAGGGACTCATAGGCCTTTTCCAGGGAGGTGATTATGGACTTTCTTCCCGGTTTGGAATTGGCAAAATCCATGGCAGCCTGGATTTTAGGCAGCATGCTTCCCGGAGGAAAATGGCCTTCTTCAGCATATTTGGCTGCTTCCTCTACCCTTAATTTCATCAGTTTTCTCTCATTATCCTTCCTGAAATTGAGGGAAACCCTATCTACCGCCGTAAGGATGAGTAAGTAGTCACAATCTAATATCTCTGCCAATTTTTCACTGGCCAGGTCCTTATCTATAACCGCCGGAACCCCTACCAATCTACTGCCTTCCCTTACTACTGGTATACCTCCCCCTCCCACTGCTATAACTACATTGCCGCTATTTACCATACTTATAATGGCATCCTTTTCCACAATGTCTATGGGTTTTGGTGAAGGGACCAGCTTCCTCCAGCCCCTTCCACTGTCCTCCTTCATTATATAGCCCCTACTTTCAGCCAGTACTTTGGCCTCCTCTTCCGTATAGAAATTTCCAATGGGCTTGGTGGGGTTTTTAAAGGCTGGGTCCTCAGGGTCCACTATTACCTGGGTAATTACAGTCACAACAGGTTTTATAATACCCTGCCTATTTAATTCCTCTCCTATTCCATTCTGTAAATGGTAGCCAATATAGCCCTGGCTCATGGCCACCGATTCAGCTAAAGGGATTTCAGGTATTTTAGATTCATATTTGATAGCACTTTCCATGGCCAATTGGATCATCCCTACCTGGGGGCCATTCCCATGGGTAATTATTACCTCATGGCCTTCCCTTATAAATTTTACTATGGAAATGGCTGTTCTTTTAACTGCCTGAATTTGTTCCTTAGGATTATCTCCTAATGCATTTCCTCCTAGGGCAATTAATAGCCTACTCATAGAACCTTCCTCCCTATTCCATGTATTTTCCATTAAGATAGGGGATGGTTTTAAAGAAAAAAACCATCCCCTATTAACCTACCTGTTTTAATTTTTCAGCCTGATCTGAAGTTGTTAGGGCATCTATCATTTCATCTATATCTCCATCTAGGAAACTTTCTAGTTTATGAATTGTCATATTGATTCTATGGTCTGTTACCCTACCTTGGGGGAAATTATAGGTCCTAATCCTTTCAGACCTATCCCCTGAACCAACCTGGGACCTTCTTTCCTCGGCAATTTCAGCATGTTGCTCCCTAATCAATTTATCATACAATCTACTCTTCAATATCTTCATGGCCTTTTCCCTATTCTTGTGTTGGGATTTTTCATCTTGGCAGCTTACCACCATTCCCGTTGGCAAATGGGTTATCCTAACAGCGGAATCGGTGGTATTAACACTTTGTCCACCATTACCTGAGGAACGGAACACATCTACCCTTATATCATTGGGATTTATCTCTATATCTATATCCTCCGCCTCTGGCAATACTGCTACAGTGGCTGTAGAGGTGTGGATTCTACCGCTGGATTCAGTAGTAGGTACCCTTTGGACCCTGTGAACTCCAGATTCATATTTCAACCTGCTATAGGCACCCTTACCCTTTATCATGAATATGGCTTCCTTAAATCCACCTACGCCCTGCTCGCTGGTACTCATAAGTTCTACCTTCCATCCCTGTCTTTCTGCATACCTGCTGTACATTCTGAATAGGTCTCCAGCAAAAAGGCCTGCTTCATCTCCACCGGCACCAGCCCTGATTTCAACTATAACATTCTTTTCATCATTTGGATCCTTGGGTAATAAGAGGATCTTTAACTCCTCTTCCAATTTTTCTATCAGTTCTTCACATTCGTTTATCTCTTCCTTCAACAATTCCCTCATCTCATCGTCCAATTTATCCTTCAATAGCTCCTTATCTTCCTCCAGGGTCTTCTGTGCCCTAGTATATTCTCTATATTTCATAACAATAGGCTCTATCTCTGCATGCTCCTTAACCAATCTCTGCCACTCTTCTATATTGCTCATAACCTCAGGATCTATTATCTTTTCACTTAATTCCTTATACTTGTTCTCTATAAAGGATAGCTTCTCTAGCATACTTTACCTCCTTTCCAAGCAATGGGGCTACACAAATGAATAATTCCAATCTATCTCATATCTATATATATTATACCATAATTCCTAATGAAAAAACCAACTCCCTAAAGAAGGATAGCACAAATAGGGCCTATTGTAAATAGCTTATTTATTATCTTCTGTCTTCATCCTATTATATATAATACTGGTAAAGCCTCCTATTAGTATCAAATAAATTGGGCTTATTTTTAAAAATACTATGGCCAGCAGGGTCAATAGGGATATGAATAATTTATTTAAACCCAATTTTGACCTCTTGGTAAGCTTATATACCGCCGATGCAATTAAAGCCACTACCGCCGGCCTAACACCTAAAAATACCTTTTCTATAAGGGGATTGTTTCTAAATTGGAAGAATACAGTGGCAATTAGCAGTATAATCAAAAAGGATGGAAGTATAGTGCCCAACATACAGGTTAAGGCCCCTTTTAGACCCTTTAGCTCATATCCTAAATATATACTAATATTTACTGCAATGGGACCAGGGGAGCCTTGGGCTATGGCAATGGCATCTAAAAATTTATCCTCCTCAACCCACTTCTTATTATCCACCACTTCCTTCTGGATAATGGGTATCATGGCATATCCGCCACCAATTGTAAAAGCTCCGATCTTAAAAAAGGTTTTAAACATATCAAAAAGCATCTATCTCAACCACCTTAATATAATATTATGCCTAGCAAGCCAGCTAAAATTATTGCATATATTGGATTTAACTTTTTAAAGGTAACTATATAAAAAAGTACTATTCCTAGTATTACAGATTTTAAATCGATAAAGGCATCCAGGGCCACTGAAATGGCAGCAGAGGCTATTAAACCCAAGACTATAGGCCTAATTCCAATAAAAAACCAATCTGTAAATTGGGAATCCTTAAATTTGCTTAAAAAATGGGTAATAATGCTCATTACTATGAAGGAGGGCAGTACCACTGCAGCTGTGGCCAGTATTGAACCCACCACCCCTGATACCCTGTAGCCTAAAAAGGTGGCACTATTTATGGCAATAGGGCCAGGAGTCATTTCTGATATGGCCAATATATCTATAAATTCTGCATTGGTTAGCCAGCCATGAACCTCAATAATCTCCTTTTTAATCAAAGGAAGCATGGCGTATCCCCCTCCAAAACTGAAGGCTCCTATCTTGAAAAAAGAAGCAAATAGCTTAAACAATATCTCCATCTAGTCCAACTCCTTTACCTTTATGCCGGAAACAACCCTGTCTAAACCTTGCAGGTCCTTTATTACCTTAACTTCCTTAAATCCTTCCTCTTCCATCATATGGACCACATCTTTTCCTTGGTCAAAACCTATTTCAAGTACCAATAGTCCCTCTTCCCTTAAGTATTTTTTGCTATCAGGAATTATCCTCCTATAATAATCCAGGCCATCCTCTCCCCCATATAAGGCCTCTATAGGTTCATAGTCCTTTACCTCCCTTTGGAGGCTGTCTATATCCTTCCTAGCAATATAGGGGGGATTGGAGGCAATTATATGGAATTTCCCTTCCAGGCCTAATCCTTCAATCCCTTCAAATAGGTCTCCCTTATATAGTTTTACATTATCAAGCCTAAATCTTTCCTTATTTATATTGGCCACCTTAAGGGGAGTATCATGGATATCTACTCCATATACAGTAGCATTCTTCCTGTAGTAGGCAAGGCTCAAAGATATGGCCCCGCTACCTATGCCTAGGTCTAAAATATTAATGGGGCTGTCTCCATATTTTTCATCTATATAATCCAATACATACTCCACCAATATTTCCGTATCCTGTCGGGGAATCAGCACCCCTTCTTCCACATAGAAATCCAGGCCCATAAACTCCCTTTTATTTATCAAATACTGGATGGGATAGCCTTCCTTCCTCTTATCCATCAGCTCCAAAAACCTATCCACAAGGGGCTGGGGAACCTTTTCTTCCCCATGGGTATATATATAGGTCTTATCCACATTTAAAAGCTCCCCCAGTACCAGTACCGCCTCCAATACTGGGTTGGAGTAGGGCCTATCCTTTATCTTATCTACCCCAATCTTTAGCAAGCGGTTTATCTCCACAGATCTTCCTCCTTGTTCTCAGTAAGAACTGCATTTAAGGCCTCTATGGCCACCTCTATCTGATCATCGTCTGGCTCCCTTACTGTGGCAAGCTTCTGGATCAAAAGGCCAGGATAGGATAGATAGTAGGCAAGGAGAGAATTGCTCTTACCAATAAACCTATTTATCTCATAGGAAATGCCTGCAATTATAGGTAGCATTAATAATCTGATTATAAGTCTCTGGAGGGGATTGGGCCAGCCGAAAAAGGACAGGACCAAAATGCTTACTATCATTACCATAAATAGAAAGCTGGTTCCACATCTGGGATGAAGAATAGGATACTTTTTGACATTTTCCACCGTCAGCTCATCTCCACTTTCATAGCAGTGGATGGCCTTATGCTCCGCCCCATGGTATTCAAATACCCGCTCTATATCTTCCAATCCGGATACCAGGGTTACATATATTAAAAATATAAGTATGCGGATTAAACCTTCCACCAGGTTTAATAGGATGGGGGAAGGAATTCTGGCCTTTAAAAGGTTGGTAGTAAAAGTGGGAAGCAATATAAAAAAGCCTATGGTCAAGGCCAGGGAAAATAGTAAGGTAAGCACTATCTCCACATCCTCTGCCTTATCCTTAAATACCTTATCCAAAATGGATTCTTCTTTATCCCCTTCCTCAAAGAACTCCGCCGAATACATTAATGCCCTTATCCCAAAGGCTAGGGACTCTACCAATCCCACAACTCCCCTTATAAAGGGAAGACCAAATATCTTATACCTCATGGCCAGAGTATTCAATTTTTCCTTCTTCAATACTATCTCATCATCGGATTTTCTCACAGCTATGGCCAAATCCTTTGGCCCCCTCATCAGTATCCCTTCAATTAATGCCTGACCTCCAATGGTAGTTATATGTTTAGGGACCCGGTTTATATCCTTTATCTTCACTTTCTAACACCTCTTTTCCATTTGAGACAAGGAGGACGGTTCTTGGCGTCTCACATTCCCTCATGGTCTCAAATTTTTGCAACAACAAGAACCCTCCCCGTTGTCTCATAATAAAAATAAAGGTTAGATGCTGGGGCAACTAACCTATTGGTGTAGAAATTATTCCAAACCATATTTTTTCTTGAATTTTTCCACACGGCCACCACGTTCTGTAAACTTTTGACGTCCTGTAAAGAATGGGTGGCATTCTGAACAAATTTCCACTCTTAATTCTTCTTTAGTTGAACCTGTTTTAAATGTATTTCCACATGCACATCTTACTGTAGCTTCATAATATTCTGGATGAATTCCCTTTTTCATTACTTTCACCTCTCTTTGTCCCGGGTATAAAATCATTCACATAATTTGACCCATTAATTATAGCATAATAATAGAAGGATTTCAACTAAAACCACATTTTATTTCTTATCTCCCTTATAAATTCTGCATTGCTCTTGGTCTTCATCAAATTCTCTATTATGGTTTCTGTTATCTCCTGGGTGGAAGCATTGCCTAGGGCCTTCCTAATTCCCCATACAGTTTCCAACTCCTCCTGGGTCATGAGTAGATCTTCCCTTCTGGTTCCAGACTTATTGATATCCACTGCTGGGAATATCCTCTTTTCTGAAAGCCTTCTATCCAGATGGATCTCCATATTACCTGTACCCTTAAATTCCTCAAATATAACATCATCCATCCTGCTGCCTGTATCCACTAGGGCAGTGGCCAGTATGGTGAGACTTCCCCCTTCTTCTAGATTCCTGGCAGCACCAAAAAATCTCTTTGGCTTGTGCAGGGCTCCAGGATCCAAGCCTCCAGATAGGGTTCTTCCTGTAGCTGGTATGGTTAAATTGTAAGCTCTGGCAAGGCGGGTAATGCTGTCTAGTAGTACCACTACATCCTTTCCATGCTCCACCAGCCTTTTGGCCCTTTCCAGTACTATCTCTGCCACCTTGGTATGGTGGTTGGGAAGTTCATCAAAGGTAGAATATACAACATCTCCCTTGACAGATCTTTGCATATCCGTCACTTCTTCAGGTCTTTCATCTATCAAAAGTATAATAATCTCAATTTCTGGATGGTTTTCAGATATTGCATTGGCAACAGCTTTAAGAAGTGTAGTTTTACCAGCCTTTGGAGGGGATACAATCATTCCCCGCTGTCCTTTTCCAATGGGGGCCATCAAATCGATAATCCGGGTAGAAAGATTGTTAGGAGTTGTCTCCAAGCTTATTCTCTCCGTTGGATATATGGGGGTTAAAGTATCAAAATCCGGCCTGTCGAGGCAGGTCTCTGGATCCATTCCATTTACGCTCTTAACATAAAGAAGGGCCTTATACTTCTCTCCAGATTTGGCCGGTCGGGTAATTCCAAATACCTTATCTCCTGTTCGGAGCTTAAATCTCCTAATCTGGGAGGGGGATACATAGATATCGTTGTCTCCCGATAGGTAATTGTCAGACCTTAAAAATCCATATCCATCCTGGTGGATCTCTAATATTCCCTCAGCACCATCTATATTTTCCATCTGCTCCAGCTCTTCCGTTACCTTTTCTGGTAACTCATCCATATCTATATCCTTTATATCTATCTCTTCCACCTTATTTTCCTCTACCTTTATTTGAGGGGGCTCTTCCTGGACGGGCTCTTCTTCTCCTGCCTGTAATATCAAATCAATCAATTCAGCCTTCCTATACTTGGTAACACCTTTAATTCCCATGGCTCTAGCTATAACTCGTAAATCATCTAGTTTTTTATTTTCTAATATACTTGAATCCAAAATGTCACCTCCATAATATTCAAACTGCTTTCCTACATCAAAAAATACCAGCTGGGATACAAGAATCACCACAAAAATGTTCAAATTCTAAGATAATCGTCTGGAATAAGTTAAGAAATGTGTGGATGGAAAGGTATACTAGGCTTATAATACCACTATTATATTTATTAGTCAATATATCAATTATTATACCCTATTGGGAAGAAAATAATAAATTTTTGCCAAAGTCCCCAAGGGACTTTGGCAAAATATTCCTATCTTTTTACCCTTTGACTATAAAGGCTAAGAGGAGATAAGAACTCTTTGGAAAAGGCCTTAAATCTAAGGGAGAAATTAAAGTCCTCAGGGATTAGGGAGTGCTTTTTAAGGGGCACTGGACCACAGCTATTGCTGCCTAGGCCATGGTGTTTATAATCCACATAGAAGCTTACAAAATCCCTCTCCACTAAATCCACAGTATGCTTTGCCCTTTCAATATCCTCCTTGGTATAGTAATGGGCACTAAAGTTTAACCACTCCTCTGTGGACACAAATAGGCCCATACCCCTTTCATCTCCAATGGATACCCATTTCACATCCGTCCTGTTACCATTCTCCTGGGGATATACATAATCAAAGAATAAATCCCTTACCTCCTTACTATATATGCCAAACAGATTGGCCTCCTTGCTGTCTATATAGGCTTCTCCTGGCCCTCTGCCATACCATTCTACCTTTTCCATATACTTGGGCAGTTTCATCTCCAGGCCAATCCTGGGGAAGGATTCTGGTAGATTCCCCTTCATTTTCCCCCTCACATCTAGAAATATATCTCCACTGCCATATATGGTGTATTTATGCTCACCTATTATGGCCCAGTCTCCATTGGGAGGAGAAATATACAGGTCTACCTGGATTTCTACATGCTTTTCATCCACCAGGACCCCTACCCTATCAATCCTCTCTTGGGTAATATTTATCCCCTTCTTCTTCCAATGGTGGACCACATACATATCGTTATCAATGGGAGCCCTCCAAAGGTTAAATACTGGCCCTTCCTCTATTATATTTATTCCTTCATAAGTATAATGGTCAATTCTGCCTTCTAGTTTATTGAATTTTATTTGGAAATTATCCCCTTCAATAAATACATATTTTTTGTCTTCTTCAACTGAAATATCTGGCATAGAGGAAATATTAACCCTATTTTCCACCTTGCTTACAAAGGGAAGCCTAATCTGATCCCAGGCTACTATATGGCCCTTTTTAGCCCATAGGGTATCAATACCTGTTACTACCTCCATATTAAGCCAAAGGTCCGTTACCAGATCATAGCTTTTACTTGTATCTATTGGTAGCTTTATAACCCCACTTTCCCCGGGTAATATGGCGGGTAGCTCAAGTACTCCACTATGGAAAACCCTTCCATCTCCTTCTATCCTCCAGCTTAGGGCAAAGTTTTCAAGGCTAATAAAATCGTATAGGTTCTTTACCCTTATCTTGCCTTCCCTTATATCCTCTTCATATATCTTAACTGGCTCTATTACCTTCTTATATTCCATAAGGCCAGGGGAAGGGGTCCTGTCAGGCTTTACCAAACCATCACAGCAGAAGTTTCCCGTATTTGGATAGTCTCCAAAATCTCCACCATAGGCAAAATAGTCCCTGCCATCTTCCCTATACTTCCTCAATCCATGGTCTACCCATTCCCAAAGGAATCCCCCTTGAAGCCTCTTGTATTTATAGAATATATCCCAATAGTCCTTCAGCCCTCCAGGGCCATTTCCCATGGCGTGGGCATATTCACAAAGGATGTGAGGCTTGTCCATATCCTCCATCCTTCCAAACTCCTCCATCCTCTCATGATTGGAGTACATGGTACTCATTATGTCTACAACCTTGCCCTCTTTGTCGTCTTCATAGTGGACCAATCTAGTATTATCCCTTTCATGGCACCATTTGGCCATGGCTTCAAAATTACACCCATAGCTGGATTCATTGCCTAGGGACCACATTATTATGGATGGATGGTTCTTGTCCCTTTCCACCATCCTCTCTATCCTTTCCACATAGGCTTCTTCCCATTCTGGATCGTCGGTAATCATCTCATAATTGCCCATATCCTCAAATCCATGGCATTCCAAATCAGCCTCATCTATTACATATAATCCGTATATATCGCATAGGTCATAGAACCTGGGGTCATTGGGATAGTGGGCAGTCCTTACTGCATTTATATTATGCTGCTTCATAAGGACTATATCTTCAACCATGGTATCAAAAGATACAGCCCTTCCCAAATCTGGATGGATGTCGTGGCGGTTTACTCCTTTTAGCATAATGGCCACTCCATTTACTAATAAGTTTCCATCCTTAACTTCTACCTTCCTAAACCCAAGCCTATGGGGAATTACTTCTAGGATATTATCCCCTTCATCCTTTACATATATCAGCAGCTTGTATAGGTTAGGGGTTTCCCCTGTCCACTTCTTAGGATTGGCAACTGGAATCTCCATATTTACAAGGGTGTGGTCATTTCCCTTTATGGAAATATTATGAATTGTCCTTGGCTCCACTACTTTACTATTATCCTCATCCAGTAGGTGGAACTCCAATTTATAGTTATTCTTATCCTCTTTAGAACTATTTTCTATCTTGGTTTCAATTTGAAGGACTCCATCCTTATATTCCTCATCTAAATCTGTCTTAATGAAAAAATCCTCCACATGGACAGAGTCTCTGGCTATCAATAGAACATCCCTAAATATGCCGGACAGCCACCACATATCCTGGTCTTCAATATAGCTGCCATCGGTCCACTGATATACCCTTAAGGATACCTGGTTCCTCCCCTCCCTTACATAGGGGCTTATGTCAAATTCCGATGGCATCCTGCTCCCTTGACTGTATCCCACTTCATGGCCATTTACCCATAGGTGGAAGCCGCTGTCCACCCCTTCAAACCTTATAAGAATCTCCTTCCCCATCCAATCCTTAGGGATGGTAAAATCCCTCCTATAACAGCCTGTTGGATTCTTAGATGGAACCTTAGGGGGGTCTACAGGAAAGGGATATATGGAATCTGTATAGTGGGGATAGCCATATCCCTGTAGCTGCCAATGGCCAGGCACCCTAATATCATCCCAGTCCCCCACATCATATTCATCCTTGAAAAAGTCCTCTGGAGCCTCTTCTGGCCATTCATAATAGGAAAATTTCCACCTGCCATTTAATAGTTTACACCTATTAGACCTACCCCTTTCAAAGGTCAGTGCAGAGTCTACATCATCATAGGATATGAAATAGGCCCTGCTTGGTCGGCGATTCCTATGTAATACCTTTAAGTCTTCCCATTCCTTAAGCATTATCCTTATCCTCCTTATGTCTGTATATTTTTTCTCCAAGCAATAGAAAAACGCTGGAAGTCCAGGTAAAGGCAGGATCCACCAAACCCTCACCAGTAATAGGATGGAAGTTTTCTGCCATCCCTCCAAGCAAGGTTAATTCTAGGAATTTTTCAGCTATCCTCAGACCCTCCTCTTCATAGCCATATCGGCATAAGGCCTCTACAAATAAAAAGGTTACTGGAGCCCAGATAGGGCCTAACCAATAGCCCTTACTATTATAAAAAGGACTATCCATCCTTTCAGTAGTAAGGCCATATCTACTTTCAAAATTAGCCACCAGATCCTTAACTAATCCGTCTAATACCTTATCTTCCAACCTATATCCTATTATTATTGGAAGCCTTAAAATAAGGCTATCTCTATTATTAACCCTTTCCCCCCTATAACCTACTCTAGCATAAAAACCCTCTTCATCATATAGCCTTTCCATCAGCCTCTTGTACAACTTATCTGCCTGCTCCCTGTATTTAATCCTATCCCCTTCAAGCCCAAGTATTTGGGCAAAATAGGCCATGGAGTCCAGGGATCTAATAAGGTGGGCAGATAGATCTGGTGCCTCCACCGGCATCCCCTCATGGAATATGGAAGCATTGTCCCAGCCGGAATCATTGCCATGCCTGTAATGGGGTAGGGCCCCATCAAAACACCTGTAATTAAGCCAATAATGGAGCATCCTTTTAAAGCTATTATATGCCTCTAAAAGCCTTTCTTCATCTTTAAAATAGTCATTCCTATCCATCATCAGCTTATAAAAATAGGGGAATATGGGAGGCTTGGTGCAATTATAGGAGACAAACTGGTCGTTTACAAAGTCTGGATAGGTCCCAGATTCATCCTGATGGTCTATAAATATCCTATACTGGCTATAGGCTAGGGAGGGGAACTTTTCTGCCAGCATCAGGGCATTAAAGCAATTATCCCAAGACCAGATATTGTTCATCCAGTTCTTGGACATATACATGGCATAGTCCTTAAGTAGCCCAGATTTTCCCACTACTGAGGACCAGGTAATGTAACTGGCCAATTCCCTGGACCTACGGTACCTGCTAGGCACCAGGGGCATATTTTCTAGCCAGGTGTCATATTTCCTTTTTACCAACTCTTTGGCCTCATAAAAATCTATATAGTCTTTATTGGTACTTACGGTTTTATAGCTTTCTATTACAATATGGGCATAATCATCATCCCCATCATCTACCCTTATTTGGATATAATCGTTTCCAATTACCTTCCAAGGGGCATCTACTTCCATATTACCCTTAATAAGGCTTATTTTCAATTTCAATTCCTTATAGTATACATGGTATTCATAGGTATCATCCCCTAGGGCCATTATGCTGTCATACCTGGATTTATGAGCCCTTAGGCTTAACTGGGTATTCTTGACTAGGATATGTAATTGATTCTCAAAGGGGATGCAGATCTCTATATAACTATCCCCCTTTTCATTTTCATATATGGTAAGGTGAGTCTCCTTCCCCTTTGCCAGCATCCTCTGGGGGATATTGTCCTTTAAAAGTTTTATGGTAAAAAGCTTAGATTCCTTTTCATCTCCCCCATGGAGATCCCTTAAATAAACTTCTTCCCTATCAGGATTACTAGAAAGGGCAAAATAGGAGCCAAACCTTGAAAATGGGATTTTACTTATATCAAATTCCAATATAATCCTCCTTCCATGTTAATAAAACAAAAAATATAGACAGGAGTATTTTATAAGTTCCTACCCCTTGATTATATAGGATATTTTAACAAAGGTAAATGAATAAAAAAAGCAGGGTAAACCCCTGCCTATAATGAATTATTTAGCGTATTCAGGCTTTTTATCCAGCCTGTGGATGGCCTCTATAAACCTGACGGTTCCCGTTTCCGCCCTCATTACCACCGAATAGGTTTTGGCCATATTGTTTTCATAATATACAACGCCCTTTAACAGTTCACCATTGGAGATTCCTGTGGCAGCAAACATTATCTCATTGCCCTTGGCCAAATCATCTATGGTCAACAATTTGTCCACATCTTCAATCCCCATGTCAATACATCTTTTCCTTTCCTCTTCAGTCATGGGATGGAGCCTGCCCTGGAATTCTCCTCCCAGGCATTTCAGTGCTGCTGCAGCGATTACTCCCTCTGGGGCCCCACCTATACCTACCATTATATCTGCCCCCAGATCATCGAAACAGGTAGCTATGGCAGCTGCCACATCTCCATCCTGGAATAGTTTAATCCTGGCTCCTGCCTTCCTCACCCGTTCTATGAGTTCATTATGCCTAGGTCTATCCAACATGGTTACTGTAATATCCTCTATATCCTTATTTAAGGCCTGGGAAAGGATTTTCAAATTCTCCTCTATGGGTAGATCCAGGCTGATCTTTCCTGCCGCCTTGGGCCCTGCCGCAATTTTGTTCATATACATGTCCGGTGCATGTAATAGGCAACCCCTTGGGGCTATAGCTACTACCGAAATAGCATTATCCAATCCCTTGGCCACAGCAGTAGTTCCATCCAATGGATCTACAGCAATATCCAATTTTACTGAGTCTTTAGTACATTTGCCTATCTGTTCCCCAATATAGAGCATGGGTGCTTCGTCCATTTCCCCTTCACCTATTACCACCACCCCATCTATGGGCAGGGTGTCGAACATCTTTCTCATTCCATTTACCGCTGCCTGGTCTGCCTTTTCTTTATCTCCCCGACCTAGGTGCCTGGCAGCCTGTAATGCTGCTGCTTCTGTCACCCTTACCAAATTTAAAGCTAAATTTCTATCCATTAAACAGCCCCCTTCATCTATCTTTATCTATTAGTATATTTTATTTGTCCATTTCATGTCAATTAGTATAGCATACTTATCTATGTTTGGCTAATAATTCCTTTAGTATATCGTTTTTGTCCAACCTGTGGCGGGCCTCTATAAATCTAATGGTACCAGTTTTAGACCTCATAACCACCGAATGGGTTTTGGCCCAATTATCTCCGTAGTATACCACTCCCTTTAGCAGCTCCCCATCGGAAATGCCAGTGGCTGCAAAGAATAGATCATTACCCTTGGCCAGATCATCTATGGTAAGGACCTTATCTATTTTATCCTCATCCCATCCTAATTCTTTACATCTTTCCTCTTCCTCATGGCTCATAGGATGTAATTTTCCTTGAAAGTCACCTCCCATGCATTTTAAAGCCACTGCAGCAATTACTCCCTCTGGAGCCCCGCCTATACCCATCAATATATCCACACCTGTATCTTCAAAGGCAGTAGCAATGGCAGCTGCCACATCGCCCTCTCCAAACAATTTTATCCTGGCACCAATCCTTCTTACCTCTCTAATAATATCCTCATGCCTTTCCCTATCCTGAATTATAACCGTCAAATCGGAAATATCCTTGTTCAAGGCCTTGGCTACTGAAAAAAGGTTTTCCTCCACAGATGCATCTAAATCAATCCTTCCAGCCGCCTTTGGACCTACTGCAATCTTCTTCATATAGGTATCTGGGGCATTAAGTAGGCACCCTTTTGGACCCATGGCTATAACTGAAATGGCATTGGGAAGGCCCTTGGCCACCAAACTAGTCCCATCTAGGGGGTCTACAGCAATATCCGCTTCCACATCCATACCAGCCCCTATTACCTCTCCAATATAGAGCATAGGGGCTTCATCCAATTCCCCTTCACCTATTACAACCCTTCCCTTGGTATTTACCAGATCAAAGGCAGCCCTCATCCCATCTACCGCCGCCTGATCCGCCCCTATTCTATCACCTCTACCCATGTATCTGCCAGAAGCTAGGGCAGCAATTTCTGTCACCCTAACCAGGGATAAAGCCAAATCCCTATCCATACTAATCTCTCCTTTTCATTCGTTTATTAATATTATAAACCAATGGTGGGGATTATAAAAATAAATTTTGGGGATAGGCAATATAAAAAGGTATAACCTAGCCCAATAAAAAAGGCAGCCCAGAGCCGCCTAATTTGCCCTATCAACCATTCACCTCTTCCCAGTCCTTTAAAAACCTTTCAATCCCTATGTCCGTCAAAGGGTGCTTGGCCATTTGGAGGAAAACCTTATAGGGTATGGTGGCTATATGGGCTCCTGCCTTTGCAGCCTCTACTACATGGATGGGATGCCTGATACTGGCAGCTATAATTTTTGTATCTATTCCATGGATATCAAAAATCTGGACTATATCCTCTATTATATCCATGCCTGTATTGCCTATATCATCCAATCTCCCTATAAAGGGGCTTACATATGTAGCTCCTGCCCTGGCAGCCAGTAGGGCCTGTTTAGGTGAAAATACCAGGGTAACATTGGTCTTTATCCCTTCCTTGGACAATACCTTTACCGCCTTGAGCCCCTCAGCAGTCATGGGGATCTTGATAACTATATTGGGATGAATATTGGATAAATTCCTTGCTTCCTCTATCATCCCATCCCTGTCCAAGGATATGACCTCTGCACTAATGGGCCCATCTACAATACTGGCAATCTCCTCTATTACCTCTACAAAATCCCTGCCTTCCTTGGCTATTAGGGATGGGTTGGTAGTTACACCCCTTATGACTCCCCATTGGTTTATCTCCTTTATTTCATCTATATTGGCCGTATCTATAAAAAGCTCCATACCATTCCACTCCTTTCAAAATTTAAATTAGGCCGGTATATAACCGACCTAACCCCCTCCACAGTCAACTGTCCATTGGCATTTGATTAAGCCCTGCCAGCTGATCCAAATAATCTCATCTTCTCTTTTATTACCTCTTTCATAGCTTCCCTTCCAGGGCCTAGTATCTTTCTTGGGTCTATATTGTCTGGATTTTCCTTAATGAATTCCTTAATGGCATGGGTAAAGGCTATCCTCAGATCTGTGTCTATATTTATCTTGTTTATTCCAAGGGATACAGCCCTTTTTATGGCTTCACTGGGAACTCCACTGGAGCCATGTAGTACTAGAGGTATATTTACCCTTTCCTTAATAATCTTTATCCTATCAAAATCAAGCTTTGGTTCCCCCTTGTATACTCCATGGGCAGTTCCTACTGCTATGGCCAAAGAATCCACATTGGTTTCTTCAACAAACCTTACAGCCTCATCGGGATCGGTAAAGGTAGCTTCAGCTTCACTTACGCTTATATGGTCTTCTGTACCTCCAATTTTCCCCAACTCTGCTTCCACTGATACTCCCACTGCATGGGCCACTTCTACAACCTTTTTGGTAATATTTATATTATCCTCCAATTCAAATCGGGATCCATCTATCATTACAGAAGTAAATCCATGTCTAATACATAGCATAATCTGATTGAAATCAGTACCATGGTCTAGATGCAGGGCCACTGGTACCTTGGCCTTTTCAGCTGCCACCTTTCCCAATGCAGCTATGTATTCAATTCCTGCGTACTTTATTCCCCCCTGACTAGCCTGAAGTATAACTGGGGAATTGGTCTCCTCAGCTGCCTCTATTATGGCTTGAACAATCTCCATATTATTTACATTAAATGCACCTACTCCATAATTATTCCTATGTGCATCCTCTAAAATCTCCCTACCAGTTACTAACATTCTAATGCCTCCTCTTTTTTTATATTACTATGCTTTAAATTGCCTACTATTACTCTTTAATATCTCTGTTTTTGTCGTGCATGGAATCAATACAGGAAACACTTCGCTCCTTCAATACTATTCTATCCTTTTTCAACAAAACCCTCAAGTCCTCTTCCGTTTCTGCAAATATGATCTTTACACTATGGCAATTTAAGCACTCCAGTTCTATTCTATCGGAAAAAAAGCTCAATATTTATATCCTCATGGCCACAGTCACAATATATTTTGTTCTCCAATTTCATGGAATATAGTATGCCTAAAATTCTGGAAAATATTTTAAAATTGTTGAAATAGTCCATTTCTCCATTTTCATCCTTGTCATCTATGCCAGTGTCCAATTCCCCTAATAAATTCTTCCCAGCTTCCTTGCTTCCAATAAAGCAGAGCCTATCTCCATGGATACAATAGAGCATGGTTTTATCCTTAAATATGGTAGGTAGGTCTAAATTATATATATGCCTATCTCCACAGTTAAAACAGGTAGCTTCTACCTCCACTACCCTATTTGTCCCCTTTACACTGGCCACAATCTCTCCGCATTTACATATATATTCAATTCTATCTCCCTTCATTACTTCAAATAAATTGAGCTCAAACTCCCTTAACCTACCACAGAAATGGCATCTTGCAATTAGGGACCTACACCCATCGATAGTCATGGATGGCACCTCCTTGCTAGATTAATTCTATGTAGGATTTAAAAATCCTTCTTGATGTCGAAAAATATTTCAAAAAAAAGAATCAAGGCTTATTTTAGCTGTAAGCCTTGATTCTTTAGATTACCTTCTCTTTAACCCCAATATTTCCCTGGCCTCATCTGGAGTAGCAATTGGTCTACCTAGCTCCTTGGCAATCCTAACAACCTTTTCCACCAATTCCCCATTGGATTTGGCCAATACTCCCTTCTCCAGGTATACATTATCTTCAAATCCAACCCTTACATGGCCACCCATTACTATGCCCAGAGCCGCCATGGGCATTTCATGCCTTCCAATCCCTGTCACAGTCCAAGTAGATCCTGGTGGGATGCTGTCCACCATAAAGGCCAGGTCCCTGGCAGTTGCAGCCATCTGTATCCCCAGTACAAAATTGAAGTGCATTGGCTCTAATATGTAGCCCTCTTTGGCATATTTAATAGCATAATCTACCATTCCCTTGTCGAATACCTCTATTTCCGGCTTTACTCCCTTTTCTATCATGGTCCTTCCAAAGTTTTTGATGGTGGTCTCAGTGTTTACAAATATTTCATCTCCTCCAAAATTTAGGGTACCACAGTCTAGGGATGCCATCTCTGGCAGTAGCTCCACCGGTTGGAGCCTTTCCTCATCTGACATGCCCACAGCCCCTCCAGTGGAAGGTTGGATGATCACATCAGGGCATCTTTTCTTAATTTCCTCAATACACTCCCTAAACCTTTCCTTATCCTGGGTAGGAGTTCCATCATCGTACCTTACATGGAGGTGGATGATGCTGGCCCCTGCATTGTAGGCAGATTCAGCTTCCCTCCCTATTTCCTCCACCGTATAAGGCACATTGGGATTGTGCTCCTTAGTAACCTCCGCCCCACAGATAGCTGCAGTAATAATCAATTTTTCCATTCCATATCCCCCTTATTATAAATTTAAAATGTAATTCTCATATTAACCCATTTTGGGAAGAACGCCTCTCCCCTTGGAGATTGGCGAAGTATCACCACCCGGGAAGGAAATAGCCCCTTATTTGCTACCCCTCAAGAAGGGGCCAAACTATTTCCTCATCTTCTCCTTTGGTACCACACAGGTGCCTTCAGCCCTGCAAACCACTATAGGCTCCTCTAATACATCACAGGCAGAATCCCCTATATCCCTTCTAGCAGCTATAACCTTCCTGGCTTCAAACTTCATCTTCCTTGAAGTATTCCCTATTTTGCTTATCTCCCCTACTGCCTCAATGAAGTCCCCTGCATACACTGGTGCCAAAAACTCCACCTTGTCATAGGCCACAAACAAGCCCTCATCTCCGTCATTCCTTATCAGCAGTTCTGTAGCCACATCTCCAAAGAGCTGAAGCATCTTGGCCCCGTCTACCAGGCCTCCCCCATAATGGGCATCCCCGGCACTCATCCTAACCCTAATCATGGCCTTCTCCATAAGCAACCTCCCCATTATGTATTTGTTTATATTATAACATAAATAACTTCCCTTTCCCGGTGCCAGGCACCGAAAAAGGGAAGTTATTTGTAATATATTTGTAATAATCTATAGGTTTTTGATTTCCTTTTCAATCCTAGTCAGTGCTTCCTCTAATATGCTGCGGGGGCAGCCTATATTAAACCTTTGGAACAGCTCACCTTCTACTCCAAACATGCTGCCATGGTTTAGGGCTAGTTTACACCTATTTGTAAAGAAGTCCCTTAATCCTTCTAAATCCATACCAAGGCCAGAGCAGTCCACCCAGAGTAGATAGGTACCTTCCGATTTTATTACCCTCAATTGGGGAATATTCTTACTAACATAATCTATAAAATAATCCCTATTACCTTCCAAATACTCAATTAGGGAATCAAGCCAATCCTCTCCTTCATTATAGGCGGCTATTAATGCCTCAGCTCCAAATATATTGGGGGTGGATATGGAGTCCTTACTTACCTCCCTCTTATATTTTTCCCTTAATTTTTCATTGGCTATTATTATATTGGAAGTATGTAGGCCTGCTATATTGAAGGTCTTGCTGGGAGCAGTACATATTATTGAAATATCCCTCAACTCTTCAGAAATATTTGCAAATACCGTATGTTTATATCCCTTAAATACTATATCAAAATGGATTTCATCGGATATCACTATTATATTATGCTTTAAACAGATCTCCCCAAGCCTTTTAAGCTCTTCCTCAGTCCAAACCCTGCCCACTGGATTGTGGGGGCTGCACAGGATAAGTAGTTTGGTCCTGGAATCTATCTTCCTTTCCAGATCCTCATAATCCATATAGAACCTGCCATCCCTCTCCACCAAGGGGTTGGTCCTTATTTGTCTGCCATTTAATTCTATGGCTTTATAAAAGGGATGGTATACAGGGCTTTGGATTATTACATTGTCTCCCGGCTGAGTAAAGGCCCTGACTCCATAGCTTAGGGCTGGTACTACTCCAGGGCTAAATATTATCCAGTCCTTGTCTATGGTCCAATTATGCCTTCTCTCCATCCAATTGATAACCGCTTCAAAGTACCTGTCAGATATGAAATTGTATCCATAGACCCCATGTTCCGCCCTCTTCCTTATGGCTTCTGAAATGGCAGGGGCTACTGGAAAATCCATGTCTGCCACCCATAGGGGGAGTAGATCCTTACTGCCGTATATTTTTTCTAGATTATCCCATTTAACACAATCGGTATTCCTTCTTTCAATAAGCTGATCAAAATCGTACATGCCCATCTCTCCTTGCTTCATTCTATATAATTAGATTATAACACAAGGGAATTTTTTCTTTCATATTTTATTATTTTTATTTACAAAGGCCACCCTTCCTGCTGGTAGGATGGCCTTTATATCATTTAAGTCCCCTTAACAGGGTATCTATCAGATCCCCTATTTCTTTACTATTAGGATCTTCATTGGAAAAGACCTTGTTCCCATAAAACTGGCCCATGGAGCCCATTATTATTGTGGCAGCTATTCCTGGATTTAAATCCTTCCTAAGCTCCCCTTTCTGGATAGCCTCTTTAATGGCCTTCTCCATGGAATGGGGTATTTCCTTTAAATCCTTCAGTATATCCACCATCAGCTCCTTGGGCAGTACTTCCCTCTCCCTCATTATTACCTGCCTAAAATCCATAAACTGCTTTAAATAGGATTTGTGGAAGTCATAGATGTCATACAGCTTTTCCTCCAAGGTCTTATCCTGTGATAATAAAGCATTCAAACCTCTTATATATTCATCTATTCCATGTTTTATCATCTCATAGAATAGGGTCTTTTTACTATCAAAGTATCCATATATGGTACCCTTTCCTATCCCTGCCCTTTTAGCTATATTTTCCATCCGGGTCCCATGATATCCATATTTGGAAAACTCCTCTATGGCTGATCTTATTATATTTTCCCTCTTATCTTCCATAATATTACCTCTCCCTAATCTACTCCATTTGTTTCCGGATTATCCTTATTGAGCAAATGATACATTACCGGTACTACCAATAAGGTAAGGACTGTAGCATAGGTTAAGCCTCCTATGGATACTATGGCCAGGGGCTGCAACATCTCCCCTCCACTTCCTACTCCTACCGATAGGGTGGATAAACCTAATATGGTAGTAATGGCCGTCATTAGAATAGGCCTCATACGGGTTCTTCCAGCCTCTACCAGGGCTTCCCTTTTGTTTAGTCCCCTTTCCCTCAATTGATTGGTATAGTCTATAAATACAATACCATTATTAACTACTATACCGCTTAGTATCAAAAACCCTATCATGGCAATTACGCTTATTTCATGCCCCGTCAGTACTAGGGCCAATAGGCCCCCTGTAAATGCCAAGGGTATGGTAAATAGGATTATAAAAGGAGACTTCAACGACTGGAATTGGGCTACCATTATTAAATAGATCAATACTATGGCCAATAGGAGCATCTTAAATAGATCCTCCAGGGCCTCATTTATGGTCTCCCTTTCCCCACTTATCTCTATCCTGTATCCACTGGGGGTGGAATAATCCTCTAATTTCCTTTCAAAATCCCTGCTAACATGCTCTATATTATAGCCCCTATCCAATTGGCCTGTTACCGATATGAACCTTACCAGGGAGTCCCTTCTAATGGAGGACAGGCCTTGAGCTTCCACAATATTGGCAATATCCTTTAATGGGACCTCCACTTCCTCATCCTTTTTATTGCCCTTTATCCTTATATCTTCCAGTTCAGCCTTGCTAATTTCCTCATGGGCCTTATTGAGTACTATAACGGGATAATCCCTGTTTTCCATGGTTAGGTTGGTAGCTGAATCCTTAGATCCAATTATAGAATTCAATTGAGTAAATACCTGGGCTACCGTTATTCCCTGCTCCATTGCCTTTTCCTTATCCACCTGAATCCTTATCTCCGACAGGCTCTCATCTATATCCATATCCACCTGCCTTACCCCTTCTGTATCTTCAAGTAGATCTGCCACATCCCATGCTATACTGCGTAGGGTGTCCAAATCATTGCCCTTAACTACTACCTGGATTCCAGACCCTGCCAGGGTGGATATGTCCATGCCTGAGGATTCCACATTTACAGTGCAGTCCAGGTCTTCTGTTAACTCCAATATCCTATTCTTAATGTCCTGGTTGCTTACCTTCTTGTTCTCATCTAATAAAAGGTAGAAGGAAATGGAATCCCCATCCAGGTCTTGGCCAAAATTCCCCATAAGACCTCCTTGGAAGGCACCTATGGTTTCAATCTCCTCTATATTTGAAATCCTTTCAACTATTATATCTGCCATCTCCCTCGTATCCTCTGGGCTGGAGCCCTTAGGCATCTCAAGGGTCATGGACATCTGGGGTGCATCTATCTCTGGAATAAAGGCCGTTCCCACATAGTATCCCCCATATAGGCTGGCTAAAAAGAGTAGGGTTACCAGAACCATCACAAGCCCTCTCCGCCTTAAGGAAACCCTGAGCAATCTCTCATATAGATTGAGGATTTTTTCGAAAACAGGGCTCTCCTTTGGAGTAACCTTTTTTAAGCTGGTAGAGGCCATGGTTGGCACCAGGGTTAAGGCTACTAGTAGAGATGCCAGTAGGGAATAGGCAATGGTAAGCCCCATATCCGTAAATAACTGGCGGGATATACCCTTTACAAATACTATGGGTAAAAATACACATATAGTAGTAAGGGTAGATGCAGTAATAGCCCCGGCTATTTCGTTAGCCCCTTCTATAGCAGCTTCTTTAGGGGACATTCCCTCATTCCTCAACCTATATATATTCTCTATGGCAACTATGGAATTGTCCACCAGCATACCTACCCCTAAGGCCAGGCCTCCCAGGGAAATAACGTTTATAGAAACTCCGGTAAAGTACATAAGAGCTATAGCAAATATTATGCTTATAGGTATGGAGGTGGCTATTACAAAGGTAGGCTTTATATCCTTTAAGAAGAATATGAGGACCAATATGGCAAGTATTCCCCCATATACTATGTTTTCCAGTACAGATTCTATTACCATATCTATATAGATTCCCTGGTCCATTAAATTTGTAAATCTTACTCCCTCATATTCAGATTCCAATTCAGCCATCTTCTCCCTAATATCCTTAGCAACACTAGAAGTTAGGAAGTTGCTCTGCTTCTGCAGCACCAGCATTACTGCATTGCTGCCATTTACCTTGGCATATAGATCCTTGGAATTGTCCTTTAAGGATACATCCGCCACATCCCTTAAATAGACCTTTCCTATTACATCCTCCCCTGTATCAAATAGGAGTAGATTTTCCATCTGGGATATATCCTCTATTTTTTCCCCTACCTTTACAAGGGTTTTGCTGCCCCCTTCCTGGGAAATATAGCCCGCTGGCATGGAAAAGTTCTGGGCCTTTAGTATGCCTGAAATCATCTCAGCTGTAATAACTCCCTCTAAAGATGCCCTTTTAAAGGCCTCCTCCTTAGCCTGTTCAAACTCCTCCAGGGCCTTATCCAATTCCTTTTCTCCCTCATTAAGCTTTTCCTTGGCCTTATCCAATTCCATGGTCAAGTGGAGCTTTCCAGATTTTAACTCCTGCTCCTGAGCCATTAGCTCCCATTTCTTCTCCTTTAAACTGGCCTCTTCCCTTTCTATCTCCTCTAGCTTAGTAGATATGGTTTTAAGGCCAGAATTTATCTCCTCCTTATTCTGGGAAAGGGTATTGAGGGCTACCCTTATTCCTTCCAGCTGCTGCCTATCCTCATCCCTCAGCTTATCCCCTAGGGCTGATAGGGCCTTTTCTGCCTCCTTTAGCTCCTCCTCCTTTTTCAATAGCTCCTCTAATCCCTTATTCAATTCTTCCCTTTTGTTTATAAGCTCTTTCTTTGCCTGGGAAATTTGGGACTCTGCCAAGGCTATCTGTTCCTTGCCTTGGGCAAGGGCCCTTTCACCCTCTGAAAGCTTTCCCAGTTGCCTTTCCTCTTCCCAGGCCAATTGGGCTTTACCATCCTCTATTTCCTTCTTGGCCTTAGTAAGCTCTTCTTCCGCCTCTAGAAGTCCTGAATCCACCTTCTCCAAAATCCTTTTGTTTAAGGCCTCTATCTTTTCTTCATCTATAAGTACCTGGATCTCCTCTTCCACCAGGCCTACCCCCGTTACAGAAGCCACCCCATTTACGCTTTCCAATTCAGGAATTAATTCTTCCTTCACCAGTTGGGATATTTCTATTATATCCTTATCCTTGACATCCACTGCCGATATCATTATGGGAAGCATATCTGGATTTAGTTTCATCAACATGGGGGAGCCTATGGAATAGTTATCCCATGCAGGCTTTATCAGATCCAACATACTGTTTATTTCTATGGTGGCTGTATCCATGTTGGTATCGTTATTAAACTCCAGTATGACAATAGATGAATTTTCCCTGGAGATGGAGCTTACATTCTTAATATTGTTAACCGTTGCCACTGCCTGTTCTATAGGCCTGGTAACCACCATCTCCACTTCCTCTGGACTTGCCCCTGGATAGCTGGTCATTATCACTATGTAGGGCAAATCTAAACTGGGAAGTAAATCGGTATTCAAATTCATAAAGGAAACCACTCCCAATATCAAAGTGATTACTACTGCTACTACTATGGTATATGGTCTATTTACACTGAATCTTGATAGCATATTAACCCCTCTTTCTATGGATTGTCCGACCGACTGGTCAGTCGCCTGGAGTTGATTATAAAATATTATGGAGCTGTTGTCAATGGGGAAGGTAAATATCGTAAATATGGGAGCCTAGCACCGGTAATTGGTACCTGGCACTGGTAATAAATATTGGTGCCCGGCACCATAAAAAAGAGGACAAACTGGAATCAGGGTACTAACTACCCCATTCCATATCTAGTTTGTCCCCTCTTTCCTTATATAAAAAACTTTCCCAAATACATCTATATGCTTTTTTAGTTCTTCATTCTTTAAAGATTCATAATGGACAATATCGAAATAATAAGGTAATGGCAATATTTCGTTTAATTTTATACTCAGTCGTTTTACCAGCTCCATAGTAATATCATTTCCATATATGGCTATATCTACATCGGAGCCATTTTTATAATTACCCATACTACGGCTTCCAAATATAGCAGCCCTTTCTATTTCCTCATATTCAGCCATAGCCTCTATAATTAAATCCATACTTTTTGCGGGTATTCCAAAATTCATTTTCTTTCCTCCAGATACTTATGTACTTGGGATATGGCTTCATAGTATTCCTCATTTCCTTTTGGTTCATTGTCCTCAACTCCCGAGAAACTTTTGTCTATATTATATCCAATTTTTTCTAGCAAGACCAGACAAATATTAGAAGGTGACTAGCTAGCATAAATATGGGACCCGGCACCAATATTTAAAAATATTGTAACTACTTATTACAAATATTGTGATAATATATTAATATTAATATAATCTGGGAGGTGAGCTTGTTATTGGAAGATCTGATAGTCCTTAATAAGGTCAGAAAGGTATATAGGATGGGAGATGAGAAGATAGTTGCATTGAATGATATAAGCCTTTCCATTAAAAAGGGCGAATTCGTCTGTCTACTAGGTCCTTCTGGCTCCGGCAAAAGTACCCTGCTCAATATGATGGCAGGACTGGAAAAGCCTACAAGGGGTGAAATAATAATCGGCAACAAGCACATAGAGAAGATGAATGAAAAGCAACTGGCCCAATTTCGCCAATTAAACATAGGTTTTGTATTCCAATCCTTTAATCTGATCCCCACCCTTACAGCCCTAGAAAATGTAAGCCTAGGCCTTACCTTTAGAGGTATTCCCAAGAGAAAGAGGGAAAAGATGGCCAAGGAGATGTTGGAGGCAGTAGGTTTGGGGGATAGGCTGAGGCATAAGCCCTCTGAGATGAGCGGGGGACAGCAGCAGCGGGTCAGCATAGCCAGGGCCTTTGTGGGAAATCCCAAAATAGTATTCGCCGATGAGCCTACAGGCAATCTGGATACCAAAACCACTATGGAGGTAATGGATCTAATAACCAGCATGGCCAGGGAAAACAAGCAGACCCTGGTAATAGTAACCCATGATGTGGAGATAGCGCCTTACGGCCATCGCATCTTCTATATTAGAGATGGCAGTATAGAAAAAATAGTGGAAAATAAAATGAAGGGGGATACCTAATAAATGAAAAGGATTATTAGTTTTTTAGTATTGCTTTTTATAGTGTTACAGCTGCCCCTTGTAGGGTTGGCAGAAGATGAGACAGAAATTGATAAAAGTACCCTTATGCCCATATTTAGCATAGAAAAAGGTCAAATCCCCAGCGGGGATGCAGGGAAAATAATGACCCTTTCCTTCAATTTGAAGAATACAGGCTACCAGGCCAAAAATGTAGTAATCACCCCTATACTGGAAGCAGGAAGCCCTTTCACAATAAACGAATTGACCGCCTCCCAGACCATTCCCACCATAAACAGGAATAGCACCCACAATGTACAAATCAAACTATCCATTGCAGCCGGTGCCCTGCCTGGAAACTATCCCATTAAATTGGAAATTAAATATACCAATGTATATGGATACCCAGGAGAATATAGTGAAACCCTCTATGTAAGGGTTAGCAGCAAGAGCACCCCTCCCAAGCTAGTAGTCAATAAGGTAACCATCAGTCCAGAAGTAATTTACCCTGGTGAGGAAGCCAAAATCAATATACTGGTTCAAAATAGGGGCAGCAATGAGGCCAGGGATATTAAGGTTGCCCTAGAAGGCTTGAGTAATGAAGGATTCTACATTCCCTCTGCCACCAATGTAAGGCATATGAATAGGATGGCAGGAAATGGAGTATCCTCTGTTACCTACCATATAAGGGCAAATGAAAATATCAGGATTGGCAGCCATGAGCTAACTATTAGCTTTTCCTATAAGGACAGCCAGAACAAAACAATGGAGGAAGTACAGAATATATATCTAAATGTAGTAGAAGAAAGGAAAAGTGGCTCCAATATTGTAATTGAAAATTTAGACTACCCCAGCCATGGTGTTATGCCCAAGGAGGATTTTGAATTAAAATTTGACCTAATAAACACAGGGGAAATGGATGCCTCCAATATAGTGGTAAAAGCTGAAAGTTCAGACCCAGCCCTGGTACCTAAAAGCACCAGTATAAAGAAGATAGATCACATTAAGCCCAATGAAAGGAAAGGCTTAAGCTTCCTATTTAGCCCAAGGGAAGAAGCTGAAACCAGGAATTATCCCATAAATATTACCGTAGAATATGAAGATGAACTGAATAAGGGAAGTGAAAATAAATACATCCTGACCCAATATGTAGGGGCCTATGTGGAAAAGGAAGAAGAGATCAAGGGAAAACCAAAATTGATAATAGATAGATATAGCTTTGAACCCAATATAGTAAAGGCTGGAGAAAACTTTACCATGAACCTGTCCTTCTACAATACCAATAGTGAAAAAACCGTTAGGAATATAAAGATATTTTTGACTGCCGATGAAAAAATTGATCCCACAGGGGCCAGCAGTGGAGGAAGTGTATTTACCCCTGTAAATAGCAGCAACACCTTCTATATAGACAGCATCCCCCCTAAGGGAAGGGTGGAGAAAAACATAACCCTATTTACCGTTCCCGATGCCCAGGCAAAGACCTATACCATTACCGCCAATTTCGAATATGAGGATACTGAAGGCCAGGAATATACAGCCACTGAACTAATAGGGGTTCCCGTAGTCCAGCAGTCCAAATTGGATATAGGAGAGATAAACCTTCCTCCAGAAGCCTTTGTGGGAGAACCAGTGCCCATATATGTAGAGTTTTATAATACAGGAAAGGTGACCCTCTACAATTTGATGGTAAAATTGGAGGGGGATTTCCAGACGGAAAATGGCAGCTATTATGTAGGGAATTTTGAATCCGGCAGATCTGAGTACTTTGACGGCAGCATAATCCCCTTGGAGCCTGGGGAGCTTACCGGTGAATTAGTTTTTACCTATGAAGATTCTGCTGGAGAAAGTATAGAGATCAGGAAGGAATTCACCCTCAATGTAATGGAGACCATGCCTATGGAGGAGTTTCCTCATGATATGCCCCCTATGGAGGAAGTAGGAGGGACTGGTAGAATACTGAAGAGCAAGGTGTTTTGGATTCTTTTAATACTTATTGCAGGAGGAATTACTGGCTTTATATTCTACAGAAAAAAGAAAAAGAAGGGTATGGCTTTAGATGAATAGCATAGATCTAATCCGGATGGGAATCAAAAATCTGTGGCGGAGGAAGCTGAGGACCTTTCTAACCGTATTGGGAGTCATAATAGGCACCAGCTCCATTATAGTAATGCTATCCTTAGGATTTGGAATGCAGGAGGCCTTCCAAAATCAACTAAGCCGCATGGGCAGCCTCACCATAATAAATGTCCATAGAAGGTATGGAGGATATGATGGCATGGGTAGTAGTAGCCAGGAGGCCCTACTAGACGATAAGGCCCTTGCCAAATTTAAAAAGATACCCCATGTAAGGGCAGTAACCCCTATAGTGGAAACCTATGGGGTAATAATAAATGGAAGGTATACAGCCCATACCTCCCTTAAGGGGATTGACCCTTCTGTAATGGAGGAGTTCGATTTTAAGATTGGAGAAGGCCGCCTATTGGAGCCGGGAGATGATTTTGGAGTGGTATTTGGCGGGGGGATGAAATATAATTTTTACGATGAACAGGCCATGGCCAGGGGCCGGTACGAAGAGGCCAAGGTGGATCTAATGAAGGACAGGATGTTTTTTACCTTTGACACCAGCCAAGGCATGCCCACCATGCCTGGAGAGAATATAGAAAGGCCCAGGTATACAGACTATAAGATAAAGACTGTAGGAATACTAGAAGAAGGCAATTATGAAACGGACTGGGGAATATATGCCCCTATTTCTACTGTGGAAAGGATGATCAAGGAAAAGGAAAGGGCAGAGGGAAACAACAGAAATCAAAGGGCTTCTGCTAGGCAAGGCTATGAAAGGGTTATGGTAAAGGTGGATGACATAGACCATGTTCAGGATGTGCAGCAGAGGATAAAGGATGAAGGTTATGATGCCTACAGCTTAAACGACTACCTGGATGAGATGAAAAGGTTCTCCAAGATTGCCCAGGCCTTATTAGGAGGCATTGGGGCCGTTTCCCTCTTGGTGGCAGCCATAGGGATAACCAATACCATGGTCATGTCCATATATGAAAGGACTAAAGAGATAGGTATAATGAAGGTTATTGGGGCCTCCCTAAGGGATATAAAGAGATTATTCCTATTTGAATCAGCCATGATAGGCTTACTAGGAGGCAGCCTGGGAGTCATATTCTCCTTCGGTCTCTCCTTTGCTATAAATAAATTTGGTGCCAATTTTGGGGGCTATATTGGATTTGATGGGGGTGTAGAAACCAAGATAAGCATTATACCAGTCTGGCTCATATTTGCCGCCATGGGCTTTTCCGCCTTGATAGGCATAATCTCCGGCTACTATCCAGCCAGAAGGGCCATGAAATTATCTGCACTAGATGCCATAAGGACTGAATAAAAAAGGCAGGGATTATCCCTGCCTAATCTATTACCACTATCCTGTCTGCCACAAATTGGCCTGTACTCCTATTTCCTATTATCAATAATTTGTTACCTATAGATAGATCCTTTAAGTTTAAAGTCCTTCCCTCTGGATCCTTTATGCTGGCATTAGGGGAAACATTTATATTTCTAGTGGGTAGACTGGAATCATCCTTTAGGATTATAAACCTTCCCTCTGGATTTATATACTCTATGAGCCCTATGAATTCATTGCTACCCTTTTTATCTGCCACCTCTATGGCTACTATCTCATCGCTTTCCAATTTTAGATTGGCTAGAAAGCCTAACCTTAAACCGTATATATTATTTACTTCCTCTTCTATTATAATGCTAGCATCCTTGGATATATAGTAGGTCTTGGTATCCCCTTCCCTATTGGTAATGGTAAGCATAGGCTCATCGGAAATTAGTATTGCCTTAATTAATCCTTCATCCTCTCCCTTGGTGGATTCTGCATCTATGGCAGTTACCCTTCCATAGGTCAAAAATAGGGTCAGCTTATCTCCCCTTCTCAAATCATCAACTGTAACCCTGCTGGAATTCCTATTTACCACTACATTTTCCATCAAGGGATATTTAAAGCTAGTTCCATCCTCCCTTTCCACTAGGAGCAGGTATTCTTCATCAAAAATCTTATCCTTAAGGATCCCAGAAAGCTTACCTTCCTTGCTTTCAGCCCTAATGATTAGGGCCAAATTATCTAGGGCCTCTACCTCTACCAGATCCCCTTCCCTTAAACTAAATAGGTAGGATTCCTTTCCATCTATATATACCCTGGTCTCATTGCTTAAGGATAGGGTCCTAGTACCTTCTTCATCTGCCAAATCTACCACCATACTGGCAGGGGTCCTTAGGGATACTTCTTTTATGATTCCATACACTGTATCATTGGCCCCTTCTACCCTGATGGAGATTAAAACCTTCCCTTCAGAAACCTTAGCCCTAATATTCATCCCTTCCTTTAAATCCTCTATGCTGGCCCTTTCACCGTCTATGGTTACTTCTATACCTTCACTTAAACTATAGGAAAGTATATCTCCACCTCTGTTTACTAAAAGGAAATCCCCTATTTTGGCAACAACAATACCTACTAATTCATCATAAACTCCCTCATCTACATCTTCTGCCGGCTCCTCAGGGACTGTACCAGGCCTCCCATCTATGAGGGTATAGGTCTCATAGAGCATCTTGGCCAATACGGACCTAATAATATTTTCATTGGGGTTGAAATTGCCCTTTTCATCCCCCATTTCATTTAGTATACCCTTTTTAATCAAGAATTTCACATAAGGCCTGGCCTTGGTAGGAATGCTCTCTGCATCCTTGTAGAAGAATATGGGAGTTTCCTCCTTGGCTTCCTCCTCCATTCCCATGGCCCTTACAAGGTATATACAGATCTCCACCTTGCTAGCCTTTTTAATTTGACCGTTGACAAATAAACTGTTTTCAACCAATAGTTCTGTAATCAATCCCTTTTCTAAGGCTATGGCTAGTCCATCTTTTCTTTCCTCAGACAATTCAAACCTATCCAGTAGAATACTGTACTTTTCCCTGGCCCTTTCCATTTCCTCCTCATTTACCTTCAATAGCCTAGTTATATACACTAGGGCATCAAGGGTGTTGATCTCCTCATTGGGCCTAAAGGTGCCATCTTCATATCCGTCCATAAGGCCTAGGTCTACTACCTTCTCTATATAGTCATAGGCCCAATGGGTGGGTTTCACATCAGTAAAGGTGCCCTCTGCAAAAACCAGTATATTTCCTAAGCTTAAAGTAAATATGAGAATGAGAATCAGGCTTATCTTCCGGTAACTCCTATTCATCAATATATCCCCCTTTATCCAAAATTATATATTAGGTATTCTACATGGATTTGAAAAATCCTCTATCTATTATTTTTATATTCCCTGCTAGCCCTAATAAAATCTTTGAATAAAGGATGGGCCCTAGTAGGCCTTGATTTAAATTCTGCGTGGAACTGTACGGCAATAAACCAGGGATGGTCCTTTAATTCTACTATCTCCACCAGCCTTTCATCGGGGGATATGCCGCTTACAATAAGGCCCTTTTCCTCTAATTTCTTTCTAAATTTATTGTTGAATTCATACCTATGCCTGTGCCTTTCATATATTAGCTCTTCCCCATATATCTGCCTAACCTTAGAGTCCTTTTTTAATTTACATGGATATAGGCCAAGTCTCATTTTGCCATTTAAATGCTCCATATCCTTTTGTTCTGGGGCCAAATCTATCACTGGATAAGGGGTATTGGGATCCAGCTCAGTACTGTTGGCCTCCTTTAATCCAACTACATTTCTGGCAAATTCGATTACAGCCATCTGCATGCCCATGCAGAGTCCAAAATAGGGTATATTGTTTTCCCGAGCATATTTGGTAGCAGCAATCTTGCCTTGGGATCCCCTATCCCCAAAGCCTCCTGGCACTAATATTCCATGGACTCCGTCAAATAATTCTTCACTATTACCTTCCTCTACATCCTCTGCATGGATCCATTTTATTTTCACTTCTACCTCATTGGCAATTCCTCCATGCCTCAAGGCTTCAGCAACGGATAAATAGGCATCCTTTAGCTCTATATACTTTCCAACCAAGGCTACAGTTACTGTATCCTTAGGCTCCTTAATCCTTCTTATTATCTCATTCCACTCTGTTAGATCCAGCTCACCACACTTTAAGTTAAGATGCTTTATCACCAATTGGGGCAGCCCTTCCTTTTCCAGCATAGGTGGAATCTCATATATGGTATCCGCATCTATATTCTCTATTACTGCCGCCGGGTCCAAATCGCAGAATAGGGCAATTTTATCCCTCAACTCCCGGGACAGGGGCATTTCTGTCCTACAGATAAGTACATCTGGCTGGATACCAATGCTTCTCAATTCCTTAACACTGTGCTGGGTAGGCTTGGTTTTAAGCTCTCCCGCCTTGGATAAGTAGGGAACCAAGGTTACATGGATGTACATTACATTCTCTTTTCCCACATCGTATTTTATCTGCCTAATAGCCTCTAAAAAGGGTAAAGACTCAATATCCCCTACGGTTCCTCCAATTTCAGTAATTACCACATCTATATCCCCATTCATAGAGGCCCTTCTAATCCTTTCCTTTATCTCATTGGTAATATGGGGGATTACCTGAACTGTCCTTCCCTTGTACTCTCCCTTCCTCTCCTTATTTAATACGGACCAATAGATCTTGCCTGAGGTTACATTGCTGTACTTGTTCAAATTGATATCTATAAACCTTTCATAATGGCCTAAATCCAAATCTGTTTCCGCTCCATCATCAGTTACAAACACTTCCCCGTGCTGATAAGGGCTCATGGTACCTGGGTCCACATTTATATAGGGGTCAAATTTTTGGATGGTTACACTAAGCCCCCTGCTTTTAAGTAATTGGCCTAGACTAGCTGCAGTTATCCCTTTTCCTAAAGAAGAAACTACTCCTCCTGTAACAAATATATACTTAGTCGGCATTAAAAACCCTCCTCATTTACTTATAACTTTAATATTTTATCCCATATTTACCCCACTGTCAACGAAGTTTAATCTAATACCATCTATTATATTATACCCAAATTCCAATAGGTCATTGTAATTATAATGTAATATAATAAGGTTTATAAATAAGGTATAATTGATATAGAGAATATTTGGAAAGGAGTGATGCAAGTGAAAAAGCTATTATCTTTAGTCTTAATACTGGTCATAGTAACTTTTAACTTATATCCAGCCCTGGCAGCCTCTTCAGAGGAAAGGCTGTATCGGGAAGCTGGGGAAATACTTAAAAAGGTTGGCGTATTAAAAGGCTCTGAAACTGGGGATTTAATGTTGAATGATAAACTTAAAAGGCAGGATATGGTAGTCCTATTAAGCCGCCTATACAAAAAAGAGGAGACGGCTAAAAGATATACCCCCAAAAATTTATTTAGCGATGTACAAAGCTCCTTTTATAAGCCCTATATTGCATGGGCAGTAGATCAAGGCCTTATTAAGGGAAGGGATAATAATGAGTTTGGATTTGACGATCCAGTAACGGTACAGGAGATGCAGACAGTCCTTTTAAGGGCCTTAGGCTATTGGGAAGAAGCTAAAGACTGGGATAATGTGCCCAACTTCGCAAAAGGCCTAGGACTGATGAGAGGATTGTCTTCCTCATCAAGGGAGCAGGTAACAAGGGGCCTGATGGCAGCCATGACCTTAAATGCCCTAAGGCTTACCATCAGTGGGGGAAGTATGACATTAGCAGACAAGCTAAATCTAGATATACCCGATTCCTTTAATGTAGAAGCCTTTCCTTTTTTAAATAAAAACACCCTCAAAATTGAGGGTGTTGCTAAAGGCACTGATAAACTAACCCTAGTATTAAAACCCCTTTCAGATAGCATAAGCTCTGGAGAAAAGAAGTATAATATTCCCCTGGCAGCAGACGGTAGATTTTCCTATGAAATATCCGGCCTGGAACCGGGCAAATACGAGTATATCTTTGTAAGCGGAGACCTTAGCACTGATCCAGTAAGCATAACCGTTCCTGAGCCCCCCTTTGAAATTAAGGATATAAGGGCTAACAATTTAAAGGAGATTGTAATAGATTTTACACTTCCAGTGGACAAGTATAGCAGCCAATTTATAAGCAATTATATGACCAATGCAGGAAGTATCAAATCAGTACGCTTAGAGAATAAGGATAAAACAGTAGTCCTTACATTAGATGAAGCAATGAAGAACCAAGCTACATATAAATTATCCATCCATAGGATAAAATCCAGTAATGATGAAGAGTTGACCATTAAGGATTGGGAATTTGAAGCCTTTGACAATACATTTCCAAAAGTGGACAATATAATAGCCCTAGGCAATAAGGGTTTAAGGATCTATATGTCAGAACCCATAAAGCCTGCCAAATCCTCCAACTTCAAAATAGATGGAAAGAACATCCCAGCCCAGGTGGAAACAGTGGACAATGTAATTACCCTAAAATACTACTCAGCATCCTATGCCCCCAAAGAAGGGAAGCATACCCTATCCGTATCCAATCTAGAGGACTATGCAGGCTACAAGGGGATTGCCCAAGATATAAGCTTTGAAATAGTAAAGGATACAGACCCACCTAAGGTTCTAGATGTGGAGGCCAGCCTCGAAGAGCTTGTAATCCATTTTGATGAGGAAATAGATCCCCAATCGGCGGTAAGGACCAACTTCTATTGGAAATCTGGTTCAAGTAAAAGGTATCCAGCCAAGGTAGAGGTAGTAAACCATAAGGTATACCTAATCTTTTCAGGCAATAACCTGCTACCTCCCCGGGACATTACACTATATATAGATAGCATAAGCGATTATACAGGCAATAAGCTTCAAAAGTGGAGCCAGGATATAAGGCCAGTTATAGACACCACCAATCCTGAGGTAATAGGACTAATGGTATCGGAAGATGGCAGATCCATAAAGGTATACTTTAGCAAGAGCGTAGATGGAAAAAGCAAGGCCTACTATAGCATAAAGGATCAGGAAAATAGGACAGTTAGTATTAGGAATATAGAGGGCTCTGGTAGGGAATATACTATATACTTAAGCGCCCCCCTACCTGCAGGAATGAACACCATAACCATTGAAAATATTGTAGATACTACAGCCTATAAGAATAAAATGATTCCATTTACCCAGCAGATATATATGGAGGATGTGGAACCGCCACAAATAGTCAGCTATTCCGCTAAAGGGAACCAGATAATAATCCTATTTAGCAAGGAAATGGATATAGCCACAGTAGAGAATCCCAGCAACTATCTAATTGAATTTGGAGGAAGGTATGATTACCTGCCCCTGGCTACAAAAATAGAGCAGGTATACGATGAAAAAACCTATGTAATAACCCTGCCAGAGGAGATAGATGGCAAGAAGGTTGATATAGGTGCCAGCGGCAATATTAAAGAAATGAAAGTATACGGCCTTAAGGCTGCAAATGGAGTATTGTTGGCCCCTACTGAATTGACCTTTGATGGTCAGAGCCAGGGCCAAGGGCTAATGAAAAAGGCTGAATTGGTAGAGCCAGATAAGATAGTAGTAAAATTTGACCAGCCTATATTCTATGCCTCCTACGATGATTTTACTGTATCAGGAAGGACCATATACGATGTAAGGGTGGATGGCAGTGATGAGCTTGTAATAATACTAGATGATAAGGGTGAAACAACCATAAGTGGAAACCTAACCATAAGGTCCAATAATTCCATCCAGACCTTGCTGGGAACTGGGGTGAAGGCAGAATCCATAACCATTGAGGACAGGGTGCCTCCCCGCATTGCCTCAGACATAGACGACCTTAGGGTAAGTGGAGGGGTAATAGAGCTCCCCTTTACAGAAAAATTGGACAGTCTAATGGCCTCTAGATTTAACAGGGATCTAATAGTAGAATCCCATGGAATAGGCATACTGGATGAATCGGAATATACCACCAGCCTGGACTCCAGTGGTAAAGTTATCAAAATAACAGTAAAAAGCTCTGCCAGATCTAGCTATGGTTACACAGTAAGGCTGGTAGAAAACCCCAGATATATAATGGACCTAAATGGAAATGTGGTAGAATACGATGGGTATGAGTATTATACCAGATAAATATGGGTGCCAGATCCAACCTACTAATTTATTGTAAATTTTGGTACCCAGCACCACCTGAATAAATATTGGAACCCGGCACCTTGTAAATATTGGTGCCGGGTTCCAATTTACTACCTTTCCCATCCCCTATAATTCCTATTTTAGCCTATTTTTCAAAGGCAATAATATAATATTTGCCACCAAGCTCCTCTTCCAGCTTCTTTATCTGTTTTAATTCATCATCGTTAAGCTTGGCTAAATTTACTTGATCCAGCCTATTTTTCTTTTCCATTACCCAGCCTCCTAACTGCTTTTCTTGGTTTGTAAACTTAAATGAAAATTGAGGACTCCAACCCTCTGTGGTACAATGTTTTTGCCAAAACCAAATTACCTCCCAGAAAGGATGAAGTCCTCATACAAAAAATTGTACCAATTAAGTGCCCAAAATGCAATAATAAAGATTCTTTTTATCGCTATGGCAAAGATAGAGATG
>JAAYEM010000077.1 GCA_012728725.1 Tissierellia bacterium
GTTTATGGAAGGGCCTTAGTACCATCAGGGGCTAGCACTGGAGCCTTTGAAGCGGTGGAACTAAGAGATGGGGACAAGAATAGGTATCTAGGAAAAGGTGTTATGAAAGCTGTAGATAATGTCAATAATATAATTGCAGATGAAATTATTGGAATGAACGTATTTGATCAAGGGAGAATAGATAACCTATTAATAGAATTAGATGGCACAAAGAATAAAAGCAAGTTGGGAGCCAATGCCATACTGGGAGTATCCTTAGCTGTAGCTAGGGCAGCAGCAAATGAATTGGGAATCCCCTTATATCAATATATAGGCGGGGTAAATGCAAAAGTACTACCAGTACCCATGATGAATATATTAAATGGTGGAGAACATGCAGATAATAATGTAGATATTCAGGAGTTTATGATCATGCCAGTTGGAGCTTTAAACTTTAGGGAAGCCCTTAGAATGGGGGCAGAAATATTCCATAGTTTAAAGGCTGTACTAAAGGCCAAAGGTTTAAGCACTGCAGTAGGGGATGAAGGTGGCTTTGCACCCAATCTATCTAGCAATGAAGAGGCTCTAAAGACCATAGTAGAAGCTATTGAAAAGGCTGGATATAAACCAGGTGAAGATGTAGTTTTAGCTCTGGATGTGGCTGCAACAGAAATGTATGATGAAGAAAGAAAGGTCTACAAGCTTGAGGGGGAAGGTAGGGAGCTTAATGTAGATGAGATGATAGAATACTATGTAGATTTAGTGGATAAATATCCAATTATATCCATAGAAGATGGGCTAGCCGAAGATGATTGGGAAGGCTGGAAAAAGCTTACCCATAAATTGGGTAATAAAATTCAATTGGTTGGGGATGACCTATTTGTAACCAATACTGAACGTTTAGAGAAGGGAATAAAATTGGGCGTAGCCAATTCGGTATTGGTTAAACTAAATCAAATTGGAACCTTAACTGAAACTTTAAATACAATTGAAATGGCAAAGGTTCATGGTTATACTGCAGTAGTATCCCATAGGTCAGGGGAGACGGAAGATACAACTATTGCTGATTTAGTTGTAGCTACCAATGCAGGACAAATTAAAACTGGTGCCCCCTCAAGGACAGATAGGGTAGCTAAATACAATCAATTGTTAAGGATTGAAGATTTACTTGGGGAAGTTTCCGAATATAGAGGAATGGAAGTATTCTATAATATTAAGAAATAGTAAGGCAAGCCTTACTATTTCTTTTACTAAAAGGAAGAAAGGTTAATTCTATTGATTTTATGGGTTCACTATGTTAAAATAATCTTGTTTATGGCAATAATAAAATAGGTATTTCATCATACTAGTAGGAGGTGTTAGGATGGCCATTTTCTTCTCAATGGTATTTCTTATATCCAGTATATGCTTGATTGTTTCTGTACTATTACAAGAAAGTAAATCTGAAGGATTGGGAGCTATATCCGGCGGAGGACAAAATCGTTTTGGTAAATCTAAATTTAGAAATCTAGAAACAATGCTTGCTAAAATAACCACAATTTCAGCAATTGTGTTTATGATATCTGCAGTAGTACTAGCAGCAATTTAATAAAAACAAGGAGGTATGTTAGATGGATTTTGCACTAATCACTGCACCAATAGTTGGCATATTGGCTTTGTTGTTTGCTCTTTATAAAGCCAATTCTATAAATAAGGTTAGTCCTGGTAACGATAGAATGAAGGAAATAGCTTCCTATATCGAAGAAGGAGCTATGGCTTTTTTACAAAGGGAATACAGAGTACTGTCCATATTTGTAGTTGCTCTTTTCATCATACTAACCTTGGCTATTAATTTTAAGACAGCCATTTGCTTTTTAGTGGGAGCAATTTTTTCAGTACTAGCAGGCTATATAGGAATGAAGGTAGCTACTAAAGCTAATGTAAGGACTGCCAACTCAGCCATGGAAGAAGGTATGAACAAGGCGTTAAATGTGGCTTTTTCTGGCGGTGCGGTAATGGGAATGTGTGTTGTTGGATTGGGTTTATTAGGTGTAGGAATCCTATACATAATATTTCCTGATCCAGAAATTGTAACAGGATTTGGTTTAGGAGCTTCATCAATAGCTTTGTTCGCCCGTGTAGGGGGAGGAATCTATACCAAGGCGGCAGATGTGGGTGCTGACCTGGTAGGAAAGGTAGAAGCAGGAATACCAGAAGATGACCCAAGAAACCCTGCTGTAATTGCAGATAACGTAGGAGACAACGTTGGAGACGTAGCAGGTATGGGGGCAGACTTATTCGAATCCTATGTAGGTGCTATTATATCAGCAATCACACTAGGATTAGTGGCTTATCCTGATGGTGGGGTTGAATATGCATTAATATTGGCAGCAGTTGGAATAATAGCATCCATAATAGGAGTTTATTTTGTAAGAGGAGATAAGGATCCACAAAAGGCTTTAAACAATGGAACTTTGGTTAGTTCAGCAATAACTGTAGTTGTTGCATTTGTACTAAGTAAGAGTATATTAGGTTCTTATCAACCCTTTACCGCTATTCTATCTGGGTTAATAGTAGGATTAATAATTGCAAATATTACAGAATATTATACATCAGCTGATTATAAGCCTGTAAAGGATCTAGCCAGTGAATCAGAAACGGGAGCTAGTACCAATATTATTGGTGGTTTAGCTGCAGGTATGATGTCCACTGGAGGACCAATTGTTGTAATCTCCATTGGTATTTTGGTTGCCTTCTATTTTGCTGGGGGACTAACTGATATAAAATTAGGATTATACGGTATAGCATTAGCTGCAGTAGGAATGCTTTCCACAGCAGGAATGACAATAGCAGTAGATGCCTATGGTCCAATAGCAGACAACGCTGGTGGAATTGCAGAGATGTGTGATTTACCAGAAGAAGTTAGGGAAATAACAGACAAATTAGATGCTGTTGGAAATACAACTGCAGCAGTAGGAAAGGGATTTGCTATTGGCTCAGCTGCATTAACAGCTTTAGCCTTATTCGTTTCCTATACTCAGGCAGTTGAATTAAGCGGAATCGATTTAACAGAACCAGCAGTTATTGCAGGCCTATTTATCGGTGGAATGCTACCCTTCCTCTTCTCAGCAATGACTATGCAGGCTGTAGGAAAAGCAGCTTTTAGCATGATTGAAGAGGTAAGAAGACAATTTAGAGAAATTCCAGGAATAATGGAAGGTAAAACAAAACCTGAATATGGCACATGTGTTGATATAAGTACTAAAGCAGCTTTAAGGGAAATGGTAGTTCCTGGACTTATGGCGGTAATAGTTCCTGTATTGGTAGGATTACTATTAGGCACAGAAGCTTTAGGTGGTCTATTAGCAGGTTCCCTAGTGACTGGTGTATTAATGGCTATATTTATGGCTAATGCCGGTGGTGCTTGGGACAATGCTAAGAAATATATAGAAGAAGGCCATCATGGAGGAAAGGGCAGTGAGGCCCACCATGCAGCAGTAGTTGGCGATACTGTAGGGGATCCATTTAAGGATACATCTGGACCTTCAATAAATATATTGATTAAACTTATGACTATAGTATCCCTAGTATTTGCTCAGTTATTTGTAAATTACGGTGGATTACTGTTTAAGCTATTTGAATAAAAAGTCCTCTGTTGAGAGGGCTTTTTTATTTTGCTACTAATACACAGAAGAGTGGTTCTTTAACCCTAAACAAAACTCCTATCCTTTATAAAAATATATGGTATAATTTTCTTAAATAGAAATAATTAACTGTATCTGTTATATTAGCATATGTATAGTTAATAATATTATAATAGGGTAGTCATACCTATGGTAGACTGATTTACATAAAAGGGGATCCATATGAAGGTAGATATTGAAGGTATTGAATTAAATTACATAGAAGAGGGAAAAGGTAAGGATGTTTTAGTGCTCCATGGATGGGGGGCAAGTATTGGTACGGTTTTACCAATAGTCAATCTATTAAAGGCCAATTTTAAGGTTTATGCATTAGACCTACCAGGCTTTGGAGAAAGCCAATTGCCAAAGGAGGTATTTGATTCGGCTGATTATGCTAGAATTGTAAAGAAATTCATAGACATGATGGGGATTGAAAGGCTTATACTAATAGGCCATTCCTTTGGTGGCAAGCTTTCCATCCTACTTGCAAATAAATATCCATCCATGGTGGAAAAAATGGTACTGATAAATAGCGCTGGCCTAATACCCAAAAGGGGAATAGATTATTATTTAAAGGTTTACACTTTTAAGATATTGAAATTTATATATAAAAGCTTATTTTTTTGGGTTGAGGACGAGAATAAGATGGAAAGGCTGTACAAAAAATTTGGCTCTAAGGATTATCAAGCAGCAGAAGGGATAATGAGGAAGATATTGGTAAAGGTGGTAAACGAGGATTTAAGGCCTATGCTTAAAAACATAGGAGTTCCTACTTTGTTGATATGGGGAGACCAGGACAGGGCTACACCATTGTATATGGGGAAGATAATGGAAAAGGAGATACCAGATAGCGGTTTGGTTGTGTTAGAAGGCACTGGCCATTATTCCTATCTAGATGATTTTAATAAATTTGCAATAATATTAAATACCTTTCTTTTAAGTTGAAAGAATTCCTTAACCCTTTGGAGGTGGAATGGTTTGAATTTGGTAGCAATTATTATTTTAATTTTAGCATTGATATATTTTTTAAATGATAGATCAAAAATTTTTTTACATATGATGCAATTAGAGGGATATAAAGGAGAACAATATATTAGATGGTTAGAAAGGAGTAAAAAAGCCTACACAAACAAATTAAAGAAAAGCTCATTATATATTTTAATAATGACCATATTATTTGTAATTATGACTATTGTATTTAGCCAGTATCAAGTAGTGGAAACAATCCTTTGGTATTCCTATAGTGTACTATGGGTATTTTATATGTTACTTGCCTTAGAATATAAAAATAGGGAAATTAAAAAGCCTTTAGTATTTACAAATAGAGCTAAACGCCTATACACTACTAATTTGATATTAAATTTATTCATACTATTTCTCATTTTTGTAATCTATACTAAAACTGGAGAAAATAGACTATATTATTTTCCAATAATATTATTTTTAGGGACCATCCTATATTATTTCCAATCATTAACCATATATTTATCCAATATTATAATTAAACCAGTTGAAGATAGAATAAACATGTATTATTATAGGAAAGCTCAAGAAAAGGTTAATTCTATGGAAAAGCTAATTGTAGTTGGGATTACAGGAAGTTTTGGTAAAACCAGTACAAAATTTATAACTGGTACCATATTAAAGGAAAGATTTAGGGTATTAAATACACCAGAAAGCTATAATACCCCCATGGGTTTAAGTAAGGTCATAAATGAAAAGCTAACAGATAAGCATCAGGTATTTATTGCAGAAATGGGTGCCAGATATTTAGGAGATATTAGGGAGTTGGCAAAACTTACCAAACCCACCATAGGAGTTATTACCTCAATAGGTCCTACCCATTTGGAGACATTTAAGAATTTAGATAATATAATGAAGACAAAATACGAATTAATAGAAGAACTTCCTGCAGACGGAGTAGCAATATTTAATTACGATGATGAACATATTAAGAAATTGGCAGATAAAACTTTCAAGGAAAAAATCCTATACGGAATGGACAATACAGAGGAATTAGATATATATGCAGAGGATGTAGAGGTATCGGAAATGGGGTCTACTTTTACAATTAAGGATAAAAAGGGTAATAGTATAAGGTGCAGTACAAAATTATTGGGTAAACACAATATATACAATATATTGGCTGGAGTTTGTGTGGCTCAAGCCCTGGGCTTGAATTTTCAAGAGATAAAAAAGGGAATTGAAAAGATAGAGCCAATTCCCCATAGATTGAATATAATAAATCCCGGAACAGGTGTTATAATAATTGATGATTCTTATAATTCCAATCCCATAGGGGCTAAGGCTGCATTAGATGTATTATCCCAGTTTAAAGGGGGACGGAAGATAATAGTTACACCAGGTATGGTAGAATTAGGAGCTAGGGAAGATGAAGCTAATAGGGAGTTTGGAATTAATATAGGTAAGGTATGCGATTATGTAATATTGGTAGGAAAAGACAGAAGCAAACCCATATATGAGGGTTTGATGGAGGTTGGATATAATGAGGACAATATATTTATTGTAGAGGATTTAGAAGAGGCTTCAGCCCAGATACAAAAAATTGTAAGACCAAAGGATGTAGTTTTATTTGAAAATGATCTACCTGATAATTATGATGAATAGGTTGGGGGGAATCACATGAAAAAGAAGGTGGCCGTAATATTTGGTGGCCGGAGTGTAGAACATGAAGTTTCCGTAATTACTGGCTTACAAGTAATTGAAAATATTAATAAAGACAAATATGTTGTAATTCCTATCTATATTGATAAAAAGGGGAAATGGTATACAGGGAATAGTCTAATGGAATTTAATAATTTTAAGAAAAACAATTTAAAGGATTTGCAGGAAGTAATCCTGTCCTTAAATACGGATGATCATAATCTGTATATTCACCCGGAAAGTATGGGCCTATTTAGAAAAAGGATAATCAGTAGGATAGATATAATATTTCCAACTATACATGGTACCCATGGAGAAGATGGCACCATCCAAGGACTTTTTGAACTTATGAACATACCCTATGTAGGCAGTGGAGTTCTTTCTTCCAGTGTAGGCATGGACAAAATACTGATGAAAGATGTATTCAGGGCTAATGGCCTACCTATAGTAGATTATACTTGGTTTTATAGGAGTAAATGGTTGGAAGATAAAGAAAAAGTCCTATTGGATATAGAGAACAAACTAGATTATCCCCTATTTGTAAAACCAGCCAACCTAGGTTCTAGTATTGGCATTTCAAAGGCTAGGGATAGGGACAGCTTAATAGAGTCTATAGAGATTGCCATTAGGTATGACAGAAAAATAATAGTAGAAAAGGCCGTTGAAAATGCTAGGGAGATTAACTGTGCTGTAATGGGGTATAATGATAAACTAATTACATCCCTCTGTGAGGAGCCAATTGGCTGGGAGGAGATATTGACCTTTGAGGATAAATATGTGAAAAGCAATGTAAAGGGATTAGGGGAAAGTTTCTCCAGGAGAATTATTCCTGCTGATATTGAAGAAAATATAAGGGAAAAGATTGAGGATATTGCAAAAAAGGCATTTATATCCATTGACGCCTGTGGGAATTCTAGAATAGATTTTTTATTAGATAAGGATAATAATATCTATATAAATGAAATAAATACTTTACCTGGCTCTATTGCCTTCTATCTTTGGAAAGACAAAGGATTTCCCTTCGATAAGTTGATTGATGAAATGATTGATATTGCTCTTAAGGTTTATGAAGATAAGAATAAAAATATGTATTTTTATGAAGGGGATTTATTTAATAAAGTCCATATGGGAGCTAGCAAAACTAGTAAAATAAAAGGGGTATAAGGATTTACTTTATCCAAAATATTGTGTACAGATTAAATCAAAATTATAAAAAGTACAAAAGATTGGAGGATGCACATGGGGATCAGACAGAGGATAATCAATTTTATGGAAGAAAAATTATATAAGCCTATGCTGAAAGAGGAACTAGCAGTTAATTTTGGATTAGAAGGAAAAGAGATAGAGACCTTTTATAAGGTTTTAGAGGAAATGGAAAAGGAAGGTATAATAATTAGAACCAGGAATGAACGCTATGGCTTGGTAGATAAGATGAACCTAGTTGTAGGTAGGATAGATGGCAACGAAAAGGGATTTGGTTTTTTAATTCCAGAGGATAAAACAAAAGAGGATATATTTATCCCTGCTGAAGATATGAATGGTGCCCTACATGGAGATAGGGTGATAGCGAGAATAGTAAGAAGGGGAATGGTAGGGCAGAAGGATGAGGGAGAAGTAATAAGAATATTGGAAAGGGCCAATGAGACTATAGTAGGTACCTATGAAGATAGTATTAATTTTGGATTTGTAATCCCTGATGATTCAAGGATAGCCTATGATATATTTATCCCTAAAGCCCATATAAACAATGCTAAGAATAATCAAAAAGTAGTTGTAGAAATAACCAGATGGCCAGAAAAAAGGAGGAATCCGGAAGGAAGGATAGTAGAAATATTAGGCTATATTGGAGAAAAGGGTGTAGATATCCTATCCATAATTAAACAATATAAATTGCCTGAGGATTTTCCTCCAAATGTTAAAGCTTATGCAGAGGCAATTGAACAAGAAGTAAGCAAAGAGGAAATTGAAAAGAGGGTTGATTTGAGGAATTTAAATACCTTTACCATAGATGGCCCTGATGCCAAAGATTTAGATGATGCAGTTTCCATAGAAAAGGTTGGTGAAAACTATAGATTAGGGGTCCATATAGCCGATGTTTCCCATTATGTTCCTGAAAATTCTCCCTTGGATAAGGAAGCCTTTAAAAGGGGGAATTCAGTATACTTAGTTGATAGGGTAATTCCTATGCTGCCTAAGGAATTATCCAATGGAATCTGTAGTTTAAATCCAGGGGAGGATAGATTGACCCTGTCTGTATTTATGGAAATAGACAAAAATGGAAAAGTTATAGACCATGAAATAGTAGAAGGGGTAATAAGGAGTAAAGCCAGGTTTATTTATGATGATGTTTCAGATCTATTGGAAAAGGGAGATACAAGTGCCTTTGAACAATTGGATCATATAGTAGAAGACTTAAGATTAATGGAAGAGCTATGTAAAATACTTTACAAGAAAAGGGAGAATAGGGGAAGTATTGATTTTGATTTTCCAGAAGCTAGGATAATATTAGATGAAAATGGGGTACCTGTAGATATTGTAAAGGAAGAGAGAAGAATAGCCAATAGGATGATTGAGGAATTTATGCTAGTATGCAATGAAACTATTGCTGAGCATATGTACTGGGCTCAAATGCCATTTTTGTATAGGATTCATGAGGAACCAGATGCAGAGAAAATAAATAGTTTCAACAAATTCATCCACAATTTTGGCTATGTGATAAAGGGTAGCCAAGATATTCATCCAAAGGAATTGCAGAGGTTAACAAAGGAAATAAAGGGGAAAAAGGAGGAAACCTTAATCAATACTCTACTATTGAGATCCCTTAAGAAGGCTAGATATAGTAGTGAGCCAGATGTCCATTTTGGATTGGCAGCCAAATACTATTGCCATTTTACTGCTCCCATTAGGAGGTATCCAGATTTACAAATCCACAGGATTATAAAATCCTATAATAAGGGTAGACTGGGTGAAAAGGAGCAGGCCAAATTAGAGAGGATACTGCCAGGGGTGGCTGACCATACTTCCACCACAGAAAGAAGGGCAGAGGAAGCTGAAAGGGAAGTAGATGATCTAAAGAAGGCGGAATATATGTCCAAAAGGATTGGCAATGAGTATGAAGGAATGGTTTCATCCTTAACCCATTTTGGCATGTTTGTCCAACTAGATAATACAGTGGAAGGCCTTGTCCATTTTAGCAATATGCTGGATGACTATTATAAATTTGATGAGGAAAAGTATTATATAATCGGTGAGCATACTAAGAAGATATATAGGCTAGGCGATATTGTAAAGATAAGGGTAGTAGGTGCAGATTTAGTTAGGAGGACAGTGGATTTTATGTTAATATCTTAGATAATTGCCAAAGGACAATTTTTATAACTAAAGTGGCGACCAATGGTCGCCTATAATTCACAATTTTTTGCCAAGCAAAACAAGGTTGACATGATAATAAAAGCTTGATAAACTATGATTTAGACTTAATATGTGTGGTGATTTTATGAGCAAGGAAAATGTAAAGATAGTATCTACTAACAGGAAGGCAAGACATGAATACTTTATTGAAGATACTATAGAGGCAGGCATAGTTTTGACTGGTACAGAGGTTAAATCTATTCGCCAGGGCAAAGTAAATATAAAGGAAAGCTATGCTAGTGTGGAAAATGGAGAGGTATTCATACACAATATGCATATAAGCCCCTATGAACAGGGGAATATATATAATGTGGATCCCATAAGGAAAAGAAAATTATTACTACATAAAAGGGAGATTAGGAAATTGGATGCCCAGATAGCACAAAAAGGCTATACTCTAGTTCCCTTATCAGTATATATAAAAAATGGTTTGGTAAAGGGGGAATTAGCCATTGCCAAAGGTAAAAAATTATACGATAAGAGGGAAGCTATAGCCAAGAGGGATGCAGAAAGAAGGATGAGACAACACGCATCGGAAAAATACATGTAGTAGTGAACAAAAACCCTTTTAGTATAGTTGACATAATACGGGAATTTTGCTATAATATAGTGCGCACAAAAAAATAAATGTGGGGGCGAAATGGTTTCGACGGGGATATGGAAGCAGGAGTAGCGAGTCGTTGTAGCCAAGCAACGTAAAAAAATGGCACTAAAAATAAACGCAGACGATAATTTAGCACTAGCTGCTTAATAAAAAGCAGCTCGTCCTACCCAAGAATCCCACGCCTTGGGATAGGATGTCAATCTAGTGGGGTACCGAGCCTAGCTTTGCTTCGAGCTAGGAACGGAACTTAAGAAGCTACCGAAACTAGAATCCTGTCAGTAGGAGTCTAGTGGAGGGAATGTTAAAATACTGACTGCGCTCGGAGAAACTCCTGTGGAAATATTTTCGGACGTGGGTTCGACTCCCACCGCCTCCACCATGCACAAAAAGGGGCTGTTTCATAACTCCTAAAGGAGTTATGAAATGCCTCTTTTTTTATGTTCTTGTTATCAGCAATATTAGATAAATTTTTGTATTTTATAATTTATTTTTTCAGTCTTAATTTTGGGTACACTAAATAA
>JAAYEM010000078.1 GCA_012728725.1 Tissierellia bacterium
ACCAAAAAGGTATGTTTTTTTGGATATTGAAGAAAATCCTTTACACTAAATAATGCAAATAAGGTCTTTTCTTTCCTAAATCCCAAATTTGATTCTTTTAAAGGTTTTCTATGAATCAATTTGAAAATTTGTGGGAATATAATAACATATTATTGCTAAGGAGGATACTAGATGAAAAATAACTCAGAAACAATAAAATCACTAAATCAATTATTACAAGGGGAATACATGGCAGTAGAAAGTTTTAATAACTTTATATCTAGACTTGAAGATGAAAAGGTCAAAAAGGTTTTTCAGGATATTCAAAAACAGCATCGAGAAAATATAGATATGTTAGCTAACTATATCCAGAATATAGGAGGGCAACCAGATGAAAACCTTGGAATGAAGGGAAAGATGGGAGATATTAAACTCAATATAGATTTAGGTTCTACCTCAGATAATGAGGAAATTATTAGAAAAGCTATTGAGGGGGAAACTCAGGGGATTAATATGGGTGAAGAAGTTTTGAGAGGGAATTTAGATGATAAATCAAGGGATATTGCAGGTGAGATATTGAAAAAAGATAGGGAATCTATTGATAGACTGAAGGAACTATTAATGGTTAAAAGATAGAAATTATACAAAAAAGATCATAACCTAAGCTAAAGCTATTAGTTATGATCTTTTGATTTTTAATCTAAAAATCTCTCTATTTCATATTTTTCCATCTTGTCTTGAATCCAAATACTATAGGCATCTGGGAAGCGTTGTTGGAATAGGATATCCTTTATTTCTTCCTTCACATCTTCATAGTTAGCTTCTTTAGCTTCCTTTTTATCCTCTACTTTAATAATATGATAACCATAATCACTCTTAACGGGATCGCTAATATCTCCAATATTTAGTGAAAAGGCAACTTCTTCAAATTCTTGAACCATTTCTCCTCTACCGAAGAAGCCAAGGTCTCCACCCTTTTCACTGCTACCAGGATCTGTAGAATATTCCTTAGCTAGTTCAGCAAAATCTTCACCGGCAGCTAATTTTTCTTTAACTTCCAAAGCAGTTTCTTCAGTCTCTACCAAAATATGTCTAGCCTTTACCTGCTCCCCTTCAGCAAAGGATTCCTTATTCTCTTCAAAATAAGCTTTTTGGTCTTCTTCTGTTATTCCGATTTCAGGTTCTAAGAGTCTTTTCAGGTATAGGTTCATCTCTATGTCGTATTTTAGATCATCTAATTCCATACCTGCACTTAAGAGGGCAAGATTGAAGGCATCTTCTCCACCCATACTTTCAATCATCTTATCTATTTCCCCTTGAATATCTTTCTCAGAAATATCGATGTTTTGGCTTTTAGCTTCTAGAAGTATTATTTTGTTGGTGATTAGTACTTCTAGGGCCTGGGGACCGCTGGCACGGACTAAAAACTCATATAGATCTTCTTTATAGATCTTTTCATCGCCAACCCGGGCTACTACTGTATCCTCCTTATTTGAATTTGAAACACTACAAGAGGTTAGCACCGCAGTAGTTATAAACACTATAGCCAATACTAGTACTATAATTCTTTTCCTATTCGATTGTAACAAAACAACCCCACCTTTCATTTAATCATCTTATAAGATTGTACCACATAATTCTCCATAATAGTTAATGAATATAAATTTTTTATAATTTCCCATAAAAAATTAATATATAATTTAAGCTGTGATATAATATTTGTTTAATAAATATATGAGGGGGATGTGGATGGTCAGAAAGATAGCCAAAGAAATATCACTGAATAATGTTAAGATTGAGGATGGTTTTTGGTCCCAAATACAAAAAACTGTAATTGATACGGTAATTCCCTACCAGGAAAAAATACTTAAGGATCAGGTGTCAGGTGCAGCCAAAAGCCATGCTATAGCTAATTTTAGAATTGCTGCAGGCCTAGAAGGGGGAGAATTTTATGGGATGGTCTTTCAGGACAGCGATGTGGCCAAATGGTTGGAGGCAGTTGCCTATTCCTTAGCCATAAATCCCGATGAGGAGTTGGAGAGAAGGGCAGATGATATAATTGAAATTATTGGCAAGGCCCAGCAGGAAGATGGTTATCTAAATACCTATTTTACCATAAAGGAACCAGACCGTAGATGGGAAAATCTCCATGAATGCCATGAACTATATTGTGCAGGACATATGATGGAAGCAGCCGTTGCCTATTATCAGGCTACAGGGAAGGATAAATTACTACATATTATGGAGAGGATGGCTGATCATATAGGAAATAGATTTGGACCAGATAAAGAGAAGGGGATTCCAGGGCATCAGGAAATAGAAATTGGCCTTATGCGTTTGTATCATGCTACTGGAAAGGAAAAATATAGGGATTTAGCCCAATTTTTTGTAGATGAAAGGGGAAAAAATCCTAATTACTTTGCAGAGGAAAAAAAGAAAAGGGGATGGAGCCACTTTGGTTTAGATCCTAAGGATACAAAATATTCCCAATGCCATCTTCCCGTAAGGGAGCAAAAAAAAGCAGAAGGCCATAGTGTAAGAGCTGTATATATGTACACAGCTATGGCAGATTTGGCAGCAGAAATAAAGGATCAATCCCTATATGATGCCTGTGTAAGATTATGGAATAATATGGTTAACAAAAGGATGTACATTACCGGTGCTATAGGCTCAACCCCTGCAGGAGAAGGATTCACCATAGATTATGATCTGCCCAATGATACAGGCTATGGGGAAACCTGTGCTTCCATTGGACTTATATTCTTTGCAAAACAAATGTTAGATATAAATCCTTCAAATTATTATGGGGATATAATGGAAAGGGCACTGTATAATGGAGTAATTAGCGGAATGGGATTGGATGGCCAGCACTTTTTCTATGTAAATCCCCTGGAGGTTAACCCTGGTATATCGGGAGAATTATTTGGATATAGACATGTGCTTCCCCAAAGGCCAAAATGGCATGCCTGTGCCTGCTGTCCTCCCAATTTGGCAAGATTATTAACATCTTTAGGGAAATATGCTTGGAGTGAAGGGGAGGATACTATATATTCCCATCTATTTATAGGAGGGGAGCTTTCACTAGAAAAAGCAGATATAAAAATAGAAACCAATTATCCTTGGGAAGGAAGGATTGTATATAAAGTATCTGGAAAGGTAAAAGATGAATTCCAAATTGCTATTAGAATCCCTGCCTGGGCCAAGAATACCAGCATCAGATTAAATGGAGAGGAGATCCGTTTATCTAGTTCCATTAAAGATGGGTATGCATATATTAAAAAGGGCTGGGATAAAAATGGAGTAATAGAAGTAACCTTTGATATGCCAGTAAGGAGAATATATTCTAATACAAAGGTTGGTGCTAATGCCGGCTGTGTAGCCTTAATGAGGGGGCCCTTGGTATACTGCTTTGAGGGAATAGATAATGGTGATGAATTGCAATCCCTTAGAATTCCTAGAAAGGGGCAAATTAGGATTTTACCCTATGATAGGGATCTTTTAAAGGGGATTGTCCCTATAGAGGTGGAAGGTATTAAGTTAATAGGAGAAGGCTCCCTATATTCAGAAATTCCACCAGAGGAAAAGCCAGTAATATTAAAGGCCATACCCTATTATGCATGGGGGAATAGGGGCTTGAACCAGATGAGGGTATGGATGTTGGAAAAGTGGTAGGCTATATGTATTAAAAACTCCATATAATTAATTAGTCCATGAATAGGTACTATCATGCTTATGTGGGTATAATCTATATAATAATAAAGAGGGATAGGTGATTCGGTGAAGGATATTGCAGCTTTTTTCGATATTGATGGAACTCTTTTTAGGAATTCTCTGATGATTCAACATTTTAAAAAATTAATTAAATACGAGGTTATAGACCCATCAATATGGTACACAAAGGTAAAACCTGTTTATGAGGAATGGGAAAAGAGATACGGGGATTTTGAACACTATTTAGAGGTATTGGCTGAAGTATATATAGAAAAGTTAAAGGGGATAAATAAATCCTATATTGAATTCATTGCTTCCCAGGTAATAAATGTAAGTGGGGACATGGTATACAGATATTCTAGAGACCGGATAGAGTGGCATAAAAGACAAGGCCACAAGGTCTTTTTCATATCTGGTAGTCCTGACTTTTTGGTGTCTAAGATGGCAGAAAAATATGGGGCAACAGAGTATAGGGGTACAGTCTATCTGGTAGATGAAAACAATAATTTTACTGGGGAGATAATTAAAATGTGGGATTCGGAAAATAAGCTGAGGACCATGAAGGAATTTGTGAACAATTACGATTTGGATTTAAAAAATAGTTATGCCTATGGAGATACTAAAGGGGATATTTCCATGTTTAGGATGGTAGGAAATCCCATAGCTATAAATCCTAATAGGGAATTGTTGACGGAAATAAGGAAGGACAAAGAGCTGTTAGAAAAGACAATTGTCATAGTTGAAAGGAAGGATGTAATATATAGGCTGAAGGGGGATATAGAAATATTGTAACCTATCCGTAACCATTTTTTTAAATAAATATAATAAAATGGGAAATAATCAATAATAAGCTAATTGATTTGAGGTGATTAGATGAAAAAAAGGTTAATCTATATATCATTATTATTGGTTATTTCCCTTATTTTTACAGCTTGTAAAGTTACCAATGATCCAAGGGATGAGGAGGGTGATACCAATAAAGAAGAATTGACTGAAGAAATTACCCTTAAAAGCTATTATCCCTTTAAAGAAAATATGAAGAAGAGGTATGAAGGGGTAGGGAATGAATTTGCTGAGCAGACCACCTTTATTGAATTTGTAGATGGAGATAGAGCCCAGATAAAGACCTTTAATCCTGGGACAGTTATAGTAGAGGTAATAGAATATAAGGATGGGGTAATAAAGGAGATATTTAGAGAGGGAGAATTCTATCATATTGAGAATATGTTGGATTCAAACAATGAAAGTAATAATATAATTTTAAAGGAGCCCTTGGAAGTAGGTACATCCTGGACTACTATGAATGGATTTAAAAAGAGTATTACTGGAATAGATGTGGAAGTAGAAACCCCATATAAAAGGTTTAAAGCACTGGAGGTTACCACAGAATTTGGAGAGGGTAGAAAGCAGTTAGATTATTATGTTAAGGATATAGGCCATGTAGCCTCCATTTATAGGGATGGGGAATTTGAAGTCAAAAGGCTCCTTAGAGAGTTAGAGATGGAGCCTTATCAAATGGAAATTAACTTCTATTATCCCTTTAGTAATGATATAAAAACAGGATATATAGCTAAAAATATAGTATTTAATACCAATGACAGCATTGAAAAAATAATGGAATATAACCTCAAAAACCCTGAAGATGATAGATTAATCCCCGTTATATCTAAGGATACAAATATAAATTCTATAGAGTTAGATAGGGGAAATGGGATTGTAAGGGTGGATTTTTCTAAGGAACTACTAAAGTATACTGCTACCGGCAGTTCCATGGAAAAGGAAATATTAAGAAGCATTGTTAATACCTTTGGAAGCTTTTATGGAGTGGATAGGGTGTATATATCCACAGATGGAAATCCTTATAGTTCTGGTCATTTTTCAATAGATGAATATGGGTTTTTTACTGTAGACTATGAAGGGGTAGAAAAAATTGAAGACCTATAATATTGAAGAGCCCTAAAGGGGCTCTTCAATATTTAACTAGAAATCGTCATCTTGGCTATCATCTTTTTCGTTATTTCTGTTGTCATTTCTTTCATTTTTCTTATTCTTGTTGCCTTTTTGATTCTTTAAAGAATCCTTTTTATTTTTTGCCACTTCGATCCTCCTCTTTTATGTTGATAGTATTACTCAAACTATAGTATCCCTAATTTTTCAAAAATTAATATAAAATTGTGATAAAAATTTAATCATATAAATACTAAATATAATATTTCAAAAAAATTTTCAAAAAAGTATTGACAAAAATACTTTACTGCATTATCATAGTATCATACTAAAGCAAATAGGATATAAAGATTAAAGGCTATGATGAGAAATAGTAGGAATACTCATTCTTTTACAGAGAGTTCCCGGTTGGTGAGAGGGGCATTAGAAGGTATTCTGAACACATCTCTGAGCTGGACACCGAAACCTAAAGGGGAGTAGACTGTCACCGGTTGCCTGCACCCGTTACAGTGCTAGAGTATAACCTGCTGTACTCGATAAGGTTGATATTGTGAAATATCAATGAATAGAGATGGGACCACGGGATCAACTCTCGTTCTCTAGTAACTAGAGGCGAGAGTTTTTGTTTTAAAAAAATATATAGAAGGAGAGATATAAATGAAAGGGAGAAATTATTTACTAATTTTATTATTAGTAGCTATTAGTATAACTGCTTTAACTGGATGTTCAAAATCTACAGCATCGGGCCAGGATATATTTGAAAAGGTAGAAGAACAAGGTTACATTATAATGGGGCTTGACGATACATTTGCTCCTATGGGATTCAGGGATAATGATGGAAATCTTGTGGGTTTTGATATTGATCTAGCAAGGGAAGTATTTAAAAGAATAGGTTTTGAAGTGAAATTCCAACCTATAGACTGGTCTATGAAGGAGACAGAATTAAATTCTGGCAATATTGACCTTATATGGAATGGTTACTCCATTACTGAAGAGAGGATGAAAAAGGTTAACTTTACAGAGCCTTATTTGAAGAATAGGCAAATAATAATTACATTGGCAGATTCCGATATAAACAGCAAGGCAGATTTAAAGGATAAGAAGGTGGCTGTACAAAATGGGTCCAGCACCCTTGATGCCATATATAAGGAGCCAGATATAGTGGAGACTTTCCAAGGAGGAGAGCCAGTACTATTCGATACCAACCACGAGGCCCTTATGGATCTGGAAGCAGGAAGGGTAGATGCAGTTGTATCAGATGAGGTCCTTGCTAGATACTATATTAGCCAGAAGAATCCTGATGATTATAAGATATTAGATGAGGATTTTGGCGAAGAGGAATATGGTATAGGTGTGAGAAAGTCAGATAAGGAATTGCTGGATCTATTGAATAGTACTTTAGATGAAATGAGAAAAGATGGAAGCTACGAGGCCATTTATGAAAAATGGTTTGGAGAGAGCAATTAGAATAAAAGGGTGATATTATGTTTACTTATACACTCACCTTACTGCCCTCCATGATGAAGGGACTACTTACAACCTTAGGGGTTTTCTTCATAACCCTTATACTATCTATACCACTGGGTATTATAGTCTCCTTAGGGAGACTATCCAAATTTAAATTATTGTCCAAGATGGTTGAATTCTATATATGGGTAATGCGGGGAACCCCTTTAATGCTGCAGATAGTATTCATATTTTTCGGATTGCCTATAGTGGGCATAACCTTTGATAGGTTTACAGCTGTAATTATAGCTTTTGTCCTAAATTATGCTGCCTATTTTGGGGAAATATTTAGGGGAGGTATAGAATCCATTGATAGGGGACAATATGAGGCGGCTAAGGTTTTGGGCCTCACCCCCTATAAAACCTTCAGAAGAATTATATTACCTCAGGTTTTTAAGATGGTGATACCCTCTGTGGGAAATGAAGTAATTACCCTTGTAAAGGATACTTCCCTAACCTATATAGTCGGGATTGGGGAATTATTAAGGGCAGGAAGGATTGCATCCAATAGGGATGTTTCCTTGATTCCCTTGGCTTTGGTGGGAATCATATATCTATTCCTGACAGCTATAGTTACAGGGGTCTTTAATAAGGTAGAGGAAAGGTATTCCTATTATGAATAGGAGGAGAAAAATGATATTAGAAGTAGAAGGATTGAATAAAAGCATAGGAGGAAAAAGGATATTAAAGGATATAAGTTTCCAAATGGAACAGGGAGATTGTTTAGCAATTATAGGTCCCTCAGGGGCGGGGAAGACCACCCTGCTTAGATGTATAAACAATCTAGAGAAATGTGACAGCGGAACAATAAAAATTGATGGCTCCTATTTGTGTAAGGATAACAATGGCAAAAGCCTATATGCCAGTTCAAGGGAGATGGCAGCCATAAGGAGGAAGATAGGTTTAGTATTCCAAAATTACAACCTATTTCCCCATATGTCGGTGCTAGAAAATATAATAGAAGCCCCTATCCATGTTCTTGGAATTCCTGCAAAAGAGGCAAAGGATAGGGCCTTGGAGCTTTTGAAACTTATGGGCTTAGAGGATAAGGCCAATTATTATCCTTTCCAGCTTTCAGGGGGTCAAAAACAAAGGGTGGCCATAGCTAGAGCCTGGGCCTTAAATCCAAAAATACTCTGTTTAGATGAGCCTACCTCTGCCTTAGACCCAGAGTTGAGAGGGGAAGTAGCAAGTATAATAGAGGGATTGGTTGAAAAGGAAATGAATATTTTAATAATAACCCACGACATGGCATTTGCCCAAAGGGTGGCTAACAAGATAATATTTATGGAAGATGGACAGATTAAAGAGGCAGCTAGTAAGGAAGAATTTTTCAATAGCTATCAGAATAGCAGAATAAAAAGGTTTGTATCCTTATGATAAATTCTTAATGTTAAACTTTAACTTAAAGTAAAAAATGGCTTATTTTACAGATTATAAGGGTTAATGTAATACATCATTAACCCTTCATCTTTTCCAATTCCAATAAAAATCTAGAAGCTTCCACCCTTTTATCATTCCTGTTATTGAAGGTAATGAGACTGAGATACTTTTTGGCCCTGGTCATTCCCACATAGAAGAGCCTTCTTTCTTCTTCCAAGGCATCAATATCCCCTTTTTTGAACCTATCTATTGCGCTAGTAGGGGGGAAGTCCCCTTCAATTAAATCGATCATATATACCCTATCAAATTCCAATCCCTTTGCAGAATGGATGGTGGATAGGGTAACTCCATTTTTCCTATTCTTAGATTCCATGGATAGGTATTCTAAATACTTTAACCTCCCGATAAATTCCTTTAAATCCTCCCTTTTATAGGCTATAAGCTTTATGTAATATAGAATGGTCTTTAATGTATCTAAGGTATGTCCAAATTTCATGCAGCTTTCCCTTAAATAATCTTCATAGCCTAAATTTTTTTCAATATGGAGGATCCCCTCATAGGGATTTAGTTTGGATAGTTTTCTAAAATCCAGTTTTAATTGTAATATATTTTTTCTGTAGAATTCAGGGATTCCAGGAATACTTAACAATCTATCGAATACAGATGAATTGTAGTTTAAGGTTTTTATATAATTTAGCTGTTTTTTAGATATAAATCCATTCATCTTATAGTATATTTCTTCAAAGGCTTTTATATTGGAATTATCCTCTGCTAGTAGGAAAAAATTTAATAGATCTTGAACTATCCAATGATTAAAGAATCTTATCTTAACATCTCTCATATAAAAGGGAATATTGTTCCTTTCTAAATACTCAATAATCCCAATGGAGGAAATATTATTCCTATATAGGATGGCTGTATTATTATAATCACCTATTAGGGTCAGTTCATTTAATAGATAATCATATTCTTCCTCTAATGTATTTACCTTAACTATATTAACTGGCTCAAAAAATTCATTTTTAGTGAATATATTTTTATTAAATCTCAATGTATTCTGCTTGATAAAGCTATTGCATATGGAGACTATATTTTTGCTGGAACGGTAATTTTCCTCCATAAAAAATATTTTTCCCTCATTATATGTTTTAGTAAAATTAAACAGCTCCTGGGGATAGGCCCCTCTAAAACCATATATGGACTGATCATCATCGGCTACTATAAATAAATTATTTTTAGGTTTAGCCAATGTTTTTATTATTTCCACCTGGACTTTAGAAGTATCCTGGCCTTCATCTACCTGAATATACCAGTACCTTTTCCTATATTTATTTAACAGAAATCTATCCCTATGTAGTATTTCCAATGATAAGGTCAGCATGTCATCAAAATCTATCAAATTATTATTTCTTTTATACCTTTCATAAGTATTAAATATATCTACAAAATTATTTATATTGATATTGAACTGGGATAAAAATTCTTCTGGGCTAATGAGCATATTTTTGATATAGCTTATGGAATTTATTAGGCCTTCTAATTTTTCCTCCATTATATAGTCATTGTTTATAGAATAATAGATTCTTTTTAGTATATTGGACTTATTTAATTCCTTGGCTGGGTCTTCGATTAGAATATATCTAATCCTATTTTTGAAGGCATATTCACGAATCAAACCATAGGCAAAACTGTGAATGGTGGAAAAGCGAACTGGTATAGGGGAAATATCCCCATACAATTTATCGAACCTATTTTTCATATCCCTGGCTGCAGCCTTGCTAAAGGTAATGGATAATATATTTTCAGGGCTGATATTGTTGTTTAAAATTAAATTGGCAGTCCTGTGGATTAAAACCGTAGTCTTTCCTGCGCCTGGTACTGCCAGGACCAAGGCAGGACCATCTACATGGGATACAGCTCTTTTTTGTTCCTTGCTTAAATTCATATAAAACACCTACTTTGAAAAATTACAGTAATTTCATAGAGGGATATATATAAATCTATCATAGATTTATACTAAAAAAAAGTATATTTATACTTGAAAAGGACTTGTTAAAAATAGGGATATTAGGGTAAATTAGCTTATACTATTAAAGTAATTATAGTTTAGAATAATATAATAGCAAGAAATATTAAGGTGATATTATGAAAAAGGGTTTAAAATGGTTTGATGAAAAACTGATAAAATTGATAAACGAAAATATGAAATCTAAATTTCTAGACAAATTTATGCTTAGATTTACAAATATAGGTGGTGTTGTTTTTACCACCCTATTTATATTAGGATTGTTGTTGTTTGGAAAGGGAAAGGCTAGAAGTATTGGAATACAAGGCTCTATAACCCTTGCCATAAGCCAAAGTATAACCTATGGATTAAAGAGCCTACTTAGTAGGGAAAGGCCCTATAATATACTGCAAAACCTAAATACATTTGGCATAACCTTAAAGGATTACTCTTTCCCTTCTGGCCATACATCTGCCAGCTTTTCCATAGCTATGACCATAGCATTAAATGTTCCTAAATTATCCATTTTAGTATTTACAGTAGCCTTATTAATTGGCATATCCAGGATATATTTAGGGGTCCATTATCCAACGGATGTTTTAGCAGGGATGATCCTGGGCATAGGTTCTGCCTTACTTGTCCATATATATATAATTGACTATTTAAAGGAAATAATAAATTTTTGAGCCTATTAAATAGATTAGGAATACTATATTGGTGGTATATATGAATATATATGGATAAAAAGGGGGGAGGCTTTTGTTACTTAGCAATTTTTTAAAGACCAGGGAATCCATTAGGGAATTTAAGGAGAGAGGGTTAAATGCTGAAACCCTGGATAAAATTAGGGAATACTGCAATTCGTTAGGGGAAGAGGGTTTCCAATTACAGCTTTATGAAAATGGAGGTGAAATTTATAATTCATTAAAGGGACTGGGAGGATATACAGGGGTAATGGTAAAAAGTCCCCACTATATTGGATTGAATATATTAGATGATGAGGACGAATCCATGATATACGGCGCCTACCACATGGAGGAGTTGATTACAAAACTAACTGAATTAGGTATTGGCTCTTGCTGGGTTAGTATAAAAGATGTGGACGATAATATAAAAAAATCTGCCCTCAATATAGAAAATGGATCTGTGGACTACTTAATAGCCCTTGGGTATCCTGTAGCTAAAAATCCTTTTGTAACGGAAAATAATAGTTCCAGGCTTAGTGTAGAAGAAATAGTATTTAGCAATCAAATTGGAAACCCAATCCAACAAAGAGAGCTGGAAGCTAGGGGATTAGACGATTTATTCTATTATATTAGGTATGCACCTTCCAGCTATAATAGGCAGCCCTGGAGGTTTGTTTTAAAGGATGATAAGGTAGTATTATTATTGGCCTATTCCTTTGACCAAGAATTAGAGCTGGTAAATGCGGGGATAATCATGTACTATTTTGAGAATTTAGCTAAGAGGATTGGAATCCATAACAAATGGAAATTAATAGATGATGGCGGCTATCAGGATGATGACTATAAATACAGATATGTTGGTGAGTTCCCGCTGTAATTCCATATAAGGTTAGCTATTTAGTCCTGCCTATTCTATTAATAAACTAAAGGCCCTTTTGACATGATACTTCCAAAGTAGACAATCTAAATTAGATTATCTACTTGGAGGTATTTTTTTATTGACAGATTTAGGCACCCAGCATATAATATTAATATACATATGAACAATTGTTCAGATGTTGAAGGTTATAAAGGGGGCATTTAAGTGAAAGAGATAGTACTCCAATTAGAAGGCCTTAACTGTGCTGGGTGTGCAGCCAAGATAGAAAAATTAACCAAGGATATTGAAGGTGTAGATAATGCTTCTTTGGACTTTGTTTCTAAAAATTTAAAAGTAGATATAGCAGAAGAGGAGAGTTGGAAGGCTATAGTTGATGAGATTAAGTCAATAGTAAATAGGTTAGAACCTGATGTAAAGATTATTGAAAAGGATAATAATAATTTTAAGGTCAGCCATAATCATGAAAATATAGCTAATAAAGATATATATAGGATCCTATTAAGTGGGATATTATTTCTACTACCTATACTATTGAAACTTGATGGGATGGCTAGATTGGGAATATATTTACTGGCCTATATAATAATAGGGTCAGATATAATAATAAGGGCTTTTAGGAATCTTATAGGGGGACAGCCCTTCGATGAGAACTTTTTGATGACCATAGCCACTGTGGGAGCTTTTATGATAGGGGAGTATCCTGAAGGGGTTGCTGTAATGCTCTTTTACCAAATTGGGGAGCTATTCCAGGGAATGGCAGTTAACCATTCAAGGAAATCCATATCATCCTTACTAGATATTAGGTCTGATTATGCCAATCTGGAAAGGAATGGGGAACTAATTGTAGTTGATCCTCAAGAGGTCCATATAGGGGATAATATAGTAATTAAGCCGGGGGAGAAGGTTCCATTAGATGGTCTAGTAATTCAGGGAATATCTACAGTGGATACTTCTAATATTACTGGGGAATCTGTACCTAGAAGAATAAAAGCAGGAGATCGTGTACTAAGCGGTTTTGTAAACAATGAGGGACTATTAACAGTCCAGGTGGAGAAGGAATTTACTGAGTCTACAGTATCCAAAATATTGGATTTAGTAGAGAATGCTTCAAGCAAAAAGGCGGCTACAGAAAAATTTATAACTAAGTTTGCCAGATATTATACTCCAGCAGTTGTATTTATTGCTTTAGTCATTGGATTATTCCCTCCAATATTATTAGGCTATGATTTTAAGGACTGGGCTTACAGGGCCTTTGTTTTCCTGGTAATATCCTGCCCCTGTGCTCTGGTCATATCTATCCCTTTGGGATTCTTTGGAGGAATTGGAGGGGCCTCCAAAATAGGGGTCCTTATTAAGGGGGGGAATTTACTGGAGGCTTTAAATGAAGTAGATACCATGGTATTTGATAAGACTGGAACCCTTACCCAGGGAACCTTTCATGTAACCCAAATATATAGCTATAATGGATTTAGTGAGGAAGACATATTGGAATTGGCAGCCCATAGCGAATACTATTCCAACCATCCTATAGGCCAATCAATTATCAGAGCTTATGGTAAGGAGATAGATAATGCTAAAATAGAGGATTATAAGGAGATATCTGGAAAAGGGATTAAGGCAAGAATAGATGGAAGTATGGTACTGGTGGGAAATAAGAAATTGTTTGAGGATAACAATATTGATATCGATGAAAAGGAATCCATAGGAAGTGTAGCATATGTTGGCAAAGATGGAGTCCATGTAGGGACCATAGTAGTTTCAGACCAATTGAAAGAGAACATAGCCGCTCAAATACAAAGTATTAAGGCTATGAGTGTTAAGGAAACCATAATGCTATCAGGGGATAGGGAAGAGACTGCCAGTAAAGTAGGACAGGTGGTAGGAATAGATAGGGTGTATGGTAATCTACTCCCTGAAGATAAGGTTAGGATACTTGAACAAATATTATCTGAAAGCAAGGGGAAGGTTGCCTATGTTGGAGATGGGGTCAATGATGCTCCAGTACTAGCCAGGGCAGATATTGGTATAGCCATGGGAGGATTAGGTTCGGACGCTGCCATAGAGGCTTCGGATATAGTGATAATGACAGATGAGATTGGGAAAATAGCAACAGGTATGAAAATAGCTAAAAATACCAAAAAGATAGTGGTACAGAATATTATACTTGCCCTGTCCATAAAACTTGTAGTACTGATTTTAGGTGGATTTGGAAAAGCTAGTATGTGGGAAGCAGTATTTGCAGATGTGGGGGTTTCAATAATAGCCATATTAAATTCTATAAGGGCTTTAAAGGTAGAGGGATAAAACTCCCTCTATTATTTTTGTAATAAATATGGTATGGTATGTGATAGACTATATATAAGTACAACAGTATTGAGGTGTATAAGGTGAAAGGTCAGTTGAGCAATATTGACAGAAAACAAAACTATATAACATTGGCAGAAAATTTTTATGTGGAGGATGATTTGGAAAAGGCGGTAAAATTCTATTCCAAGGCTCTAGAGTTCAGTGAAAATAAGGTTGAAAGTATAGATATTTTATACAATATAGCCCTTATATATGATGAGTTGGATATGCCTGAAAAGGCATTAAAAGCCTATAAGAGGATAACTGAATTGGATGAAAACCAGGCAGGGTCCTATTATGGAATGGCTACCATGTATGAACGGTTTAATGATAAAAAAGAGGCATTGAAATTCTATTTTAAAGCAATAGAGATTGATCCTGAATATGATAGAGCCTATTTTTATATAGCCAATATATATGACGAAATGGGAGATAAGGATCAGGCCATACATTATTACAAAAAGGTAATAGAGATAAATCCAGAGGATTATATGGCCTACAATAACTTAGGCTCCATTTATGAGGAAATTGGAGACGATGTAAAGGCCTATCATATGGTAAAAAGGAGTTTAGAATTGAATCCCAATTATTATAAAGCCCTATTTAATATGGGGGTAATATTTAAAAAACTAGGCAACTATAAGAAGGCCCTAGAATATTATGATAAATCTATAGAGAAAAACTGCAATTATTCCTATTCATATTTAAACAAGTCAGCTATATATATTGAATTAGGCATGCTGGAAGAATCCATTCAAGTTCTGACAGAAGGTATAATAAATAATCCTTGTGCAGAATATCTATACTATAACAGGGCCTGCTGTTATTCAAGATTGAATAAGATAGAAGATGCCTTAAAGGATTTGAGAAAATCTATAATATTGTCTCCCCAAATTATAGAGATGGCAAAAGTAGATAGGGATTTTGACAATATAAGGGAAGATGAAAGATTTATTGAGTTGCTCAATAGGGAATAATATTTATCATTTGATTAAGGCCCTTATTTCTGGTATATATAATATAGAAGATTAGAGAAAGGGAATGGTGTATGATTATAATTAAGACGGAACAAGAGATAGAAAAGATGAAAAAGGCAGGAGAGCTTTTAGCTAAGGTACATAAGGAAATTGCCAAGATGATAAAGCCTGGTATCAGCACCCATGAGATAGATCAATTTGTGGAAAATTATCTGCTAGATCATGGTGCTATACCAGAACAGAAAGGTTACCAAGGCTATCCTTATGCCACCTGTGCATCTATTAATGATGAAATATGCCATGGCTTTCCCCGAAAGGAGCCTTTAAAAGATGGAGATATAGTGACCATAGATATGGTGGTAAATCTAGATGGATGGTTGGCAGATTCAGCTTGGACCTATCCTGTAGGCAATATATCAGATGAAGCCAGAAAGCTATTAGATGTTACTAAAAAAGCCCTTTATATAGGGATAGAAAAGGCTGTTGTAGGGAATAGGATAGGGGATATTTCTCATGCCATCCAGTCCTATGTAGAGTCAGAGGGATTTTCAGTTGTGAGGGATTTTGTAGGCCATGGAATAGGAAGGAAGATGCATGAAGATCCACAAGTCCCCCATTTTGGAAAGCCGGGAAGGGGACCACGGCTTGTGGAAGGCATGGTAATAACCATAGAGCCTATGGTTAATGCAGGAGGATACACTTGCACTATAGATGATAATAATTGGACAGCACGAACCATTGACGGGAAGCTTTCTGCCCAATATGAACATACAATTGCAATAAGCAAGGAAGGACCATTGATTCTTACTGATCAGGATTAGGGATTAGAAGTTTAAGTTGGAGGATGGTTGAGGCCATCCTCTTATTATTTAACCCTCCTAGCAGCCACCACATCTATTCCCAATCCTAAAATATTTTCTATAACTACATCACCTTTATTGATAGGGGCAGTAGCTTCGGTAGAATTTATAATTTCCATACATCTATTAACTTTGTCCTTAGGTACAACTCCTGTAGTCTTAACAGGCAGCCATTTAATAGAGCCATTTTTAAGTAGCACCCTGCCAGTTAATATCCTTGATGGTTCAGTTACTTCCTTAATTCCAAAATCTATACCCCTGTTGCAGCTGTTTCCTTCAACGGAGTAACCAGAGGGATGGGATTTATTTTCACTTATTATTAGTTCACATCCTATGGGACACATTTTGCATTTTTTTATTATTTTTTCCATATTATGCGCCTCCAAATTCTAATAAAAATTCAACTACATAATTATATCATATTGTAAAAATAAATATAGGTGATAGTTGCTTTCCAAAAACAGCTATAATTAAAATAGATAGGAGACGGGAGGGGTTGAATGTATTTTAAGGAAGGATTATATAAGCTCTATTAATACTCTGGATTTAAAGGTAAGAGAGTTTAATATATTCATTAAGGGACAGGGACCATATTTAAATTAACTTACCATAATTCCAATTTATAAAGGGTTAATATGGCCTATTATTAATAAATATTCCCAAGGAGGCAGTACTACCGATTACTTTCAATTTTTGCTAGTTGTAAAAGGCTCTCAGGCAGCTGAAATATTATATTTATAGTGGATTGGAGTAAATTTAAAGGAAAATAAACAATATACTGGATCCTATATAGGAGGAATAATATAATTTTTGTAGAATATATCAAGAGTCCCTATAAATTTATATTGGAACATGGATATAAAGAATATTGGAGTTATACATATCCAGAAAAATAATGATAACCTGTAAAGTTAAAATTAAATTTAGGAGTGATGTTAATGGAGTTAAAGGAGCATGAAAAGATATGTCCCATCTGTGGCCAGCCTAACAATTGCCAACACGGGCAGGAATACTGTTGGTGTGTAACAGCTAAAACTCCAAAGGAGATTTTTGATTTAGTTCCAGAGGATAAAAGGGGTAAAGTATGTATATGTAGATCCTGTATAGAAAAATATGGGGGAGTGGTGGATTAATGAGAGTGAGGAGGATACCATGTCAAAAATTAATTGGCCATTAATAATTGGAACTATGATAGTAATATTGTTATTGTTTACTATAATCTATGAAGATAGCCTAATTAGATCAGATCCCTATTCTCTAGATAAGGGGGTAGAGTATATAATTGGAGAAAAGGTATTAAAATTAGAGCATCCAGTAAGGCCAAACTCTGTAGATAAATTGGGGACAGATCCATTGGGCAGAAATGTCCTTAGTATAATGATTAAGGGTACCAAAATTACCCTTGGAATCGCTTTTTTTGCTACCATCCTTAGGCACTTAATTAGGATATTTATATCCTTTGTGGTTAAGGAAAGGGAAAGAAAATCTAATAGGATTATAATAAAAATAATAAGCATAATCCTAAATGTATTCATTGGATATATTATACTGAGCCGGCCCTATTTTAGAAACCTTGAACTTATAAACGCCTTTATAGCTTTTACACTAGTATTAGGTATTTTAGGATGGGAAAGGATAGAGGGTATTGATGGAAAATTTAATATAAAAGATGATTATGAACATTTGATAATAAGCTTTTTTAGGGAAATGACCATCAGCCTTTTAATCCTTGCAGTATTTGGATTTTTGGGATTGACCATTGGGGTAAACAAATATTCAACTATCAATACGGATTGGGGGATTATTCCATACTATACTCCAGAATGGGGAGGAATGCTTGCCATTGCAAAGCAGGCTATTGAAAGGAAGGCCTATTGGTTAGTAGTGGGCCCCTTGCTCTTCTTTACTTTGGGAATTATGGGATTTTTGTTGGTAGTAAGGGGTTTAAAAAACAATATTAGATATTATGGTACTATAGTTTCTAGTGGAATGAGGAAAATAGGAAATTTCCTATCTCCAAAGCAGTATATAAAGGATATTAAAAGGTTTAGCTGGAATAGGTCCAGGGTTGTAGCAAAATCCTTATTAATAATAATATTAATACTGTGGATTGCCCCTCCCATCACCTCGGGAGAAAGATATCATGGTATCAAGGAGGATAGGGTTTTACAAGATATAGATAGGATATATGAAATCCAGAAGCAGCATGGTACGAAGTCTGAGATAGCCAAGGAAAAGATTGCTGAATATATAGAAGAGGAGCTTAGTAAAATCCACAGGATGTTTCCAGTATTTGATGAAAAATATATACAGCATATTACCCAAAATTCTAAAGGGGATACAGCTGGAGAGTTGGTTGAAGGCAAGAATATAGCAGGATATATTTGGGGTAGAAGCAGCAACAATCCATTAATCTTAGTAACTAATTATGGTGGGGATTTACAGGAAAACGGAGTTTCTACAGCCATCCTTTTAGAATTAGCCCGAAGTTTAGGTGAAAAGAATTACCAATCAATGGCTAGTAGAACCATAGTCTTTTTATTTGTAGACGGCAGCCTGGAAGATGGTTTAGGTGTTTATAATGCAATAGGAAGTAAAAATATAGATATAAACTGCTTCTATATATACTTAAATTATTTAGGCTTAAAAGGTAGCAGTAAACTATATATGGACACCTCATCAGTCAATAGTGGATATAAGAGACACTATAGAAATATAAAAAATATCAAAAAAGTTGCTAAGGAAGTGAAAATGTCCATTAGACAGGATTATTTTGATGATATGTTTGTAGATGTAGAAACCTTTATGGAAAATAGAGTATCAGGATTGGCCATATCAGGAATAGGGAAAAAGGAATACCATCAGTATATGGAATTAAGGGGTGAGGAAAAAAACCATATTACTGGAATAGATCCTGAAAAGGTAGTAGAACAAGGGAAGTTTATAATGGCTATAGCTGAAAATTATGCCTGGACCGATAAATATTGGTTAGGAGATTCCTATTAGAGTATTCCCAGGTCCTCGTATAATGGATAATCATTGTACCAAATGATTTATTACAAATCCAGTACAATATAAATATAGAGGGGGTAATTTTATGAGAATGTTTTTTAGCGACAATAACTCGGGAGCCCATCCTAAGATTTTAGAAGCTGTAATCAATTGTAATAAAGGGGATGAGCCTTCCTATGGGGAAGACAAATACACTAAAAGGGCAATAGACTTATTAAAGGAGCTTTTCCAAAAAGATGTAGATGTATATTTTGTAACTACAGGTACATCTGCCAATATACTTGGGGTTAGTGGATTATTAAAAGCCTTTGAAGGGGTCATATGTCCAGATACAGCCCATATTAATATAGACGAGTGTGGTGCCTTAGAGAGATTTGGAGGGGCTAAAATAATATATGTGCCTAATAGGGAAGGTAAATTAAAAATAGAGGATGTAAAGGAATACATTGACAAGGCCCTTGGGGATGTACATCAGGTTCAGCCTAGGGTAATATCCATATCCCAAATAACCGAATTAGGTACTGCCTATACAGTTGATGAGATAAAAGAGCTGGCAGATTTTGCCCATGAAAACAATATGCTTTTACATATAGATGGGGCAAGGATTGCCAATGCTGTAGTGGCTTTTGATTCCAGCTTTAAGGAGATGATCACAGATACTGGGGTGGACCTATTATCCTTTGGAGGTACTAAAAATGGAATGATGATGGGAGAGGCTATTATATCCTTTAATAGGGAGCTGAGCAAAAACTTTAATTATATAAGGAAGCAGGGTATGCAATTGGTTTCTAAAATGAGGTTCATATCTGCCCAGTTCATTCCCTATATAGAAGAGGAAATCTGGAGGGAGAATGCAGTTAATTCCAATAATATGGCCCAGTATTTAAAGGATCAATTGGCTAAATTGCCTGGTGTGGAGTTTCCTTATGTTAATGTTGGCAATATGCTATTCGTTCAAATTCCAAGGAAATGGAATCAATTATTGGAAAAAAGGTATCCTGTATATGTAACTGATTATGAGACTAATACCATTAGGCTAGTAACCTCCTTCGACACTACAAAAGAGGAAGTAGATACTTTTATTGATTATATAAAATGGGTAAATGAAAATATATAAAATTACAGCAAAAAAGGATAGCCTAAAGGATTAGTTGCAGTACAAAGGGTCAAGGTAAATATAAGGGGACCTTCCTCATAGAATCCTATGGGAAGGTCCCCAATGTTTATTCATTCCATTTTAAAACCTTATTCTCTAGAATACTGATTCCCTTATACATTAATGCACAAATCAGAGCCAATATAAATACGCTCATCATTACCAAATCCAGTTTAAAAACTTGCCCACCATAAACTATCAGATATCCGATTCCCGCCTTAGAGACTAAAAATTCACCTACAATTACCCCTACCCAGGATAGCCCTATATTAACCTTTAAGGTGCTTATCATGGTAGGTATGGAGTGGGGCAATACCACTTTTTTTAGGACTTGGAATTTGGTTGCTCCAAAGGTATTAAGAAGCCTTATCTTATCCTCATCTACAGATTTAAAGCTTATGAACATATTCAATATGGTAACAACTATTGAAACTGTAATGGCGGTTACTATTATGCCCGAATAGCCTGCTCCTACCCAGATTATTATTATGGGAGCCAGGGCAGTTTTAGGCAGGGCATTTAATATTACCATATAGGGGTCCAATACCCTTGCCCAAAAATCAGACCACCATAAACCTATGGCCACCAGTATTCCCAGTCCAGTACCAGCTACAAATCCGATCACATTCTCGAAAACTGAGATGCCAACATGGTAGAACAGATTGCCCTTCCTGGCGTATTCTAAAAATAGTTTCCAGATACTTGAGGGGTTACTGGTTATGAAGGAATCTATCCATTTAAGCCTAGCAGCAACTTCCCATAAAATCAGGCCTACAACTAAAATGGATACCTGGGCAATCAAAATATTTCGCCTACGCATCCTTATCCTTTCTAAATATTTTATATGCTCTTCAGATACCGGTTTATTATACATGGACATCCAGCTCCTTCCATATTTTATTGAAATAGTACCTGAATTCAGGAGCTTCTCGACATTTTATGGGACTCCATACCCCATCAGGGCAGGTTAACTCAGGTTTAATTATATCTTTGATTCTGGCAGGTCTTTTTGTTAGTACTATTATCCTATCGGAAAGGGATATGGCTTCTGATATATCGTGGGTAACTAAAAGGGCTGTCTTTTTTTCTTTTTTTAGGATTAAACCTATTTCATCGGATATGGCAAGCCTTGTTTGATAGTCTAAAGCTGAAAAGGGTTCATCCAATAACAACAAATTAGGTTCAACCATTAAGGTTCTAATCAAAGCAGCCCTTTGCCTCATTCCACCGGACAGCTGTCGGGGGTAACTATTTTTAAAATCTCCTAATCCGTAGGTTTCTAAAAGCTTTTCTGCTTTTTCCATAGTCTTCCTATCTATACTGCCTTGTATTTCCAGGCCTAATAGGACATTTTGAAGTATGGTCCTCCATTCAAATAGTTGATCCCTTTGAAACATATAGCCAATATCTTTAGAAGGCTTGGTAACGTTTTTGCCATTAACCAATACTTCTCCTATAGAAGGCTTAATTAGACCTGCGATTATTGAAAGTAGTGTAGACTTTCCGCAACCACTAGGCCCAACAATTCCTACTATTTCCCCCTCATAAACATCAAAACTAATGTCTTTAATGGCTTCCGTTTCTCCATTAAAAGTATGGTAGGTCATGCTAATATCCTTTACTTCAACTATCTTTTTTTTATCCATAGGCAACTCTCCTTAAAAGGTCATATGATACTTTCATAATATTCATTAGAAAAATTTATGTGAATATTTATCAAAGTTAAAAAAGTGGAAAAGTAATGATATAATAAAAGTCAAGGATAAGTAATAGGGGGATGACTATGGATAAGTATCTACTATTTAGACCATCGGTTAAACCACTACATAAGGAATGTAATGAAGATTATTGGTTTTTGTTTAGGGATAATAAATTAATGGTTTTTAGGTCTAAAGGGGGATTGGCTATTCCAAGGAGTAAGGATATAGATAGATTAGGGATAAGCATATACAATATCCAGCATATGGGAGCGTATTGTGGATATAATTGCAATTGTGGAGAAATAATAGACCTTATTGAGAGGGAAAGTATAGATTTTATAGATTTAAGAACCCTATCTGAACTGGTAGCAGAGGATATATATTCCCTGGCTTCCAAGGCCAATTTATTGGTAAATTGGATAAAATTAAATCAGTATTGTGGCAAATGTGGTGCCAATATGCATATGAAGGATAGCAGAACGGAAAGGGCAATGGTATGCTCCAATTGCGGTAATACAACTTGGCCTAGGACATCTCCAGCAGTTATAGTGGCTGTAACCAAGGGGGACAAACTCCTACTAGCCCATAACAGGCAATTTCCCCAGGGTGAATACAGTGTCATAGCTGGTTTTGTGGAATATGGGGAGACCTTTGAAGAATGTGTAAAAAGGGAAGTATATGAGGAAGTTGGTATTAAGTTAAAAAATATTAAGTATTTTGGTTCTCAGCCTTGGCCTTTTCCTAACTCTATGATGGTAGGATTTACAGCTGAATATTTAGATGGAGATATAAGGGTAGATGGGGAAGAGATAGTAGATGCCAATTGGTTTTCTAAGGAAGAGGTAAAAAGGATGCATAAAAAATCCATAAGCATCGGTTCAGAATTAATAGAATGGTTTTTAAACAGTTACTGATACATAAAAGGGAACAGTTTTATTTAAAAAACCATTCCCCATGTAATCTGGTGTACCAGTATATAAGCTATTAAACTATACTGTTTCGGTAGACTGGAAATATTTATCCTCTAGGTCTTCCAGGTGTTCAAAAATGTGTACCAGATCTTCTCCGAAACTGAGTAAAGAATAGTTGGTATTATCGCCATTGCTTTCTTTTTCTATAACTTTTTTCTCAATAAGTATGTTAAGCTTCCTGTTTAGCTCCGTATGGCTTATATAGGGAATGCTTTTCAATATTTCACTATAGCGCCTATTCCCTAAATGGATGGATTTTAGTATTTCTGGTATCCATCTTAGTTTGATTAAATCTTGTACAATTTGAAATCCATTAATAATCTTTGTCTCCATATTATCCCTCACTAACATATTTGTGCCTTTTTGTTTCCTATGTTATATTATATAATAAAGACAGAAGAAGACAATAATAAAAAAGTAGGTAAAAACTATAATTAGAGGAGGTATCTTATGAAACACATTGATTTATTGCAAAAGTATTTGGCTAATTTGAATGTGTTAAATGTAAAGTTACACAATATTCACTGGAACGTAGTAGGCGGCCAATTTAAAGAAGTACATGAGTTTACGGAAGAAATTTATAATCAATTGTTCGAAGCTTTTGATGAAGTAGCTGAATTATTGAAGATGAAGAAAGTAATGCCCTTATCCACTGTGAAAGAGTATCTAGAAAAGACTGATATTGAAGAAATAGGAGCAAAAGATTTTGCAATTAAGGAATCTCTAGAAATTGTTAAAAAGGACCTAGAGCATATGAAGGAATTAGCTACAGAAATTAGAAATGTTGCTGATGAAGAAGGAGACTTCGAAACTGTTGCAGTATTTGAAGATTATGTTGCCAACTTCAGCAAGAACATATGGTTTATAGAGGCTATGCTTAAGTAAAAATCTCGGTACATTGGTGCATTGGGGCTTTCCCCAATGCACTAAATTATTGCAAAAAAATTATAGCTTTGATAACATATTATTGAATAACAAAGAAAGGATGGAATATATAATAATGAGAATATAAGCCTTCATCATTAGAACATTTTAATCTAAGTATTAATTGCCTATAA
>JAAYEM010000007.1 GCA_012728725.1 Tissierellia bacterium
AACACCCGTACCCATACCGAACACGGAAGTTAAGCCTCTCAGCGCCGATGGTACTTGGGTGGAGACGCCCTGGGAGAGTAGGACGCTGCCAAGTTACATAGTATAAAAACTCTATTTCGCAGGTTCGAAATAGGGTTTTTTCCATTTATTGCATATAAAAATTTAAAATTAACTGTTGCATAATCATTATCATGGTGATATAATGGTTAAGAAAAAAAGAGCAAATCTTTAATTCAGTCCCGAGAGGCTGGCAAGATTGTAATTATATAGGGTATTTATACATTGTATTTATACCATTGTCCATAATTCTTCTTGCTGCCTGGCAAGAAGTTTTTTTATGGGTAGATTACAATCAAGGCCTTTAAATCAGTCCTGTGAGGCTGAAAAGGAGAGAGAACTCTCCTTTGAGACCTAACCAGCCAGGTAGGTCAAATGCAATGAGCACCAAATTTGCATCCCTATAGAAGGGGCCAAATTTGTGTTGCAAGTTGCAAAAATAAAAAGGAGGTTTTTTTATGTCTGAAAATGTAATTGGAAGAAAATTAGAAGAAACTGAAACAAAATTATTTGCTAATTCTAAGAAGGTTGTTTTAGCCCTTCAACATTTAATAGCCATGTTTGGAGCCACTGTATTGGTACCAATATTGACAGGGCTTGATCCAGCAGTGGCATTGTTTACAGCAGGTCTTGGAACTTTGATATTTCATCTCTGTACAAAGGGGAAGGTTCCAGTCTTTTTAGGCTCATCCTTTGCTTTTATACCGCTAATTTTAACTGTTAAGGAAATGTACAATGGAGACTTAGCTTATGCTCAGGGTGGAATGGTAGTAGCTGGATTAATATATGTGGGCATGTCCTTTATTATCAAGAAGATAGGAACAGAAAGAATTCAGAAACACCTTGCTCCCCAAGTAGTAGGTCCCATGATAATAGTAATAGGTATGAATTTAATACCAGCAGCCTTAAATATGGCTAGTGAAAACTATGTAATAGCTGCTATAACTTTGGGAATAGCACTGTTAATTAATTTCAAAGGCAAAGGATTTATAAAGCAATTATCAATTTTAATTGCAGTAGTATCCGGCTATATTATCTCTTTGAATATGGGAATTGTAGATACCAATATAATAAAAGAAGCTTCATTGTTAGGAGTACCAGCTTTTAGATTGCCTAAATTCGATATAGGTGCCATAGCAATAATTGCACCAGTAGTACTAGTTGTATTCATGGAACACGTTGGGGATATAACTACTAATGGTCAAGTTGTAGGTAAAAACTTTATAGAGGATCCAGGTTTAAATAGAACCCTATTAGGAGATGGACTAGCAACTACAATGGCAGCATTTTTGGGAGGGCCTGCCAATACCACCTACGGTGAAAATACAGGAGTCCTAGCTATAACCAAAAACTATGATCCATCCATATTGAGATTGGCAGCAGTATTTGCCATATCATTAGGATTTATATCAAAAGTTGGTGCAACCCTAAACTCCATACCAACTCCAGTAATGGGCGGAATAAGCTTGATGCTTTTCAGCATGATATCCCTAATAGGGGTTAAGACCATAAGAAACAATAAGGTAGACTTTAATTGGAAGAATATATTGATTATGGGAAGTATTTTAGTTATAGGTTTAGGCAGCGGAATTATTGAAAGCAAATTAGGTATTACTATAGGAATTCCAATAACTGAAACAGTAAAAATATCAGGATTGAGCTTTGCTGCTATAGTAGGCATAGTTTTAAATGGATTATTAAATAGGAAATAGAATGAAGAGAATTTAGATAAATATAAAAGAACCCACCTTATACTTTAAGGGGGGTTCTTTTATATTTATCTAAACTTTTCCTAAACTAAAATGGACAAAAGGGGAAATAATGTATAAAATAGAGAGGAAATATTAAATTTGGGCAAGCCCTTCCAGAAAGGATTGAGCATTTATGACAAGGGTAGCAGTAATAGGTGGCGGTGCAGCTGGAATGATGGCTGCAATAAGTGCGAGAAATAATGGAGCAGATGTAACATTACTGGAAAGGAATAATAGGGTAGGTAAAAAAATATTGGCAACGGGAAACGGTAGATGCAATTATACTAATATCAATATGTCTATCGATAATTATCATGGAAAAAATAAAAAGTTTCCCTTAAGTTGTCTATCAAAATTTGGGGTGGAGGAGACCTTGTATTTTTTTGAGCAGTTGGGTATAACCCCTGCTATAGAGGAGGACGGTAGGGTATTTCCTTTATCCTATCAGAGTTCCAGTGTATTGGATGTATTAAGGTTTGAATTGGAAGCCTTAGGTGTAAAGGTTATGACAGAGGCTTATGTAGTAGATATAGAAAAGGATCGTGATTTTATAATAGGTTTAAAGGATGGCAGGAAAATCTATGCCGACAAGCTTATCCTTGCTACTGGAGGCAAGGCTGCCCCCAATACTGGTTCAGATGGAAATGGCTACAATTTGGCAAAGAAATTAGGCCATAGTATAGAGGAAGTATTTCCTGGTTTGGTACAGTTAAAGCTTGAGGGAGATTTTTATAAAAAGGTAGATGGAGTAAAATTTGTAGGTAGGGCAGGCCTATATTTAAATGATAGATTGATTAGGGAAGATTTTGGAGACATATTGTTTACCAATTATGGGATATCAGGTCCCCCTATTTTACAGTTGAGTAGGACTGCACTAGAACATTTAAATCAAGGTAAGCCAGTGGAATTGAGAGTGGCCATAATCCATTCTAAGAATCAAGAGGAACTATATGAATATCTACAATATAGGTTTGGGTTCATGGGGAAAAAAACCATAGAAGTTGGCCTTATTGGCCTTATAAATAAAAGATTGATAATCCCAATTTTAAAGGAAGTGTCAATAGATAGGAATAAACTTATTGCTAACCTGACCCAGAAGGAGGTAAGGAGACTCTCTAAAATATTGACAGATTTAAGGTTTAATATAAGCGGTAGTAAGTCCTGGCAGGATGCCCAGGTTACAGCTGGTGGAGTATCCACCGATGAAATAGATAATTCTACTATGGAGTCCAAGCTTGTAAAGGGCTTATACTTTGCGGGAGAAGTGGTAGATGTAGATGGAGACTGTGGGGGTTTTAATCTTCAATGGGCTTGGTCATCTGGATATGTTGCTGGAAAAAATGCAGCTTTAAGATAAAGAGATTGAAAGGACTGATTTGATGCTAACTATGAGTACGAGACTTAAGGAATTGGCTAGACAGGATAAGGATATAAAGGTTGCTATAGTAGGGGCAGGGAAAATGGGTAAGGGTTTGATAAACCAAATGTCTAGGATTAGAGGGATGATGCCCTCTGTAGTTGTTAATAGAAATGTTTCCAAGGCAGTTGATGCCTTTTTATCAGCTGGAATTAGGCGGGAAGATATAGTTGTATCTAACTCTTTGAAAAAAGTAAACTTTTATTTGGAAAAGGGTAAATATATTGCAACTGAGGATATGGATATAGCCACTAAGGCAAATATAATCGAAGCGGTGGTTGATGCAACGGGAGTACCGGAAGTAGGGGCTAAAGTATCCTTAGATTCAATAGAGAATAGGAAGCATATAATAATGTTAAATGTGGAAGCGGATTCAGTAGTAGGGCCTATATTATATAACAAGGCTGAGGAGGCAGGAGTAGTATATACAGGGACGGCTGGAGATGAACCGGGAGCTGTTATGGAATTATATGATTTTGCAGTAGGTTTAGGCTTTCAGGTTTTGGCTATTGGAAAGGGAAAGAACAATCCATTAGATATGGAAGCTACCCCAGACACTGTATATGAGAGGGCCATTAAGAATGAATTAAACCCCCATATGTTGGCTGGATTTGTAGATGGAACCAATACCATGATAGAGATGACGGTTATGGCCAATGCTACCGGTTTTGTTCCCGATAAAAGGGGAGGTCATGGGGTTACCTGTAGTGTAGATGATCTAACCAAAATTTTTAGATTGAAAGAGGAGGGAGGGGTTCTCAATAAATATCAAATAGTAGACTATGTAATGGGAATTGCTCCAGGTGTATTCGTCATATTTACTACAAAATTGGAGGAAGTACATAAGCAGCTAGAATATTTAAATATGGGACCAGGTCCCAATTATGTGCTTTATAGACCCTATCACCTTACTAGTCTAGAAACCCCCATAACCATATTTAATGCCTGCTACTATAAAGAAGCAACCATTGCTCCAGTGGAAGGGCAGGTAGCTGAAACCATTACAGTAGCTAAGAGGGATTTAAAAGTAGGGGAAAGCTTGGATCGTATTGGAGGCTATACAGTATATGGCAGTATTGAAGAACATAGGATAGCCAAAGAAAAAAATCTAGTTCCCATAGGATTAATAGATGAAAATACAAAGGTAATAAAAGATATAAAAAAAGGTGAGCCCATAAGCTATGATATGATAGAGTTAGATAAAAGCAAGACCATATATAAACTAAGAAAGTTACAGGATGAAATAATGGGTTAAATAGGAGGAAAATTTTAATTTTATGATTTATAAATATTATTATTAGTCTATAATAAAAAAATATAAACAAAGGCTGAAGGAGGATTATATTATGATTTATATTAGAAATGATGACAATAGGCCCCAATTTAATTTAGCTCTGGAGCAATATGTATTCGATAGTCTAGATCAATTCGATGAAATATTTTTATTATGGATTAATGAACCCTCCATAATCGTGGGAAAAAATCAAAACACCATTGAGGAAATAAATTTGGACTATGTAAAGGAGCATAATATAAACGTGGTAAGAAGATTGTCTGGTGGAGGGGCTGTTTACCATGATTATGGTAATTTAAATTATACCATTATATCCAAGAGCAAGAATACATCAGCCTTCAATTTTGAAGCCTTTTCCCGTCCGGTAATTGAAGTCCTTGCCAAATTAGGAGTAAAGGCAGAATTTACTGGTAGAAACGATATAACCATCGATGGGAAAAAATTCTGTGGTAATGCCCAGTATATGAAGAAGGGTAAGGTTCTTCATCATGGAGCCATACTATTCGATACGGATTTAGGGGTATTGGGGAAGGCATTAAAGGTATCTAAGGATAAAATTGAATCAAAAGGGGTAAAATCTGTAAGGAGTAGGGTTACCAATATAAAGGATCATCTAAAAGAGGATATTAGCATAGAGGATTTTAAACAGCTATTATTGGACCACATGATCAAGGAATATGGGGGAATCCAAGAGTATAAATTAACTGAAGAAGATTATGCCAATATAAATAAATTGATGGAAGAAAGGTATGCAACCTGGGAATGGAATTTTGGAAGCTCCCCTAAATTTAATATTGAAAAATCAAAAAGATTTCCTTCAGGGAAGGTTCAAACTAAAATAGATGTGGAGGATGGATTAATAAAGGGGATCAAATTCTATGGGGACTTCTTTGGTAGTGGAGAAATATCCGACATTGAGGAAAAATTTATAGGTGTTAAGTATAGGGAAGATGAGATTATGAAGGTATTGGATGATATAGATGTAGGCTATTATTTCTCCGGAATATCAAAGGAGGACTTAATAAGCTGTATTATATAAATAAACTTGACAAAACCAGCCTAATTGATGTATATTAGTACTCAAAATGGAATATTAATGCGAAGACGAGGAGAGTAGTAAAAGGGCCTTATTATACAGAGAAATAATCCTAGGCTGAGAGATTATTAATAAGCCTTTTACGAAGATCACCTCTGAGCAGAGCATCTGAAAATTTAGTAGGATGCTACGCCTGTGCGTTATACAAAAAGAGTGACAGGGTATATTCTATATCCTGTAATTTGGGTGGTACCGCGGCTCTTCGTCCCTAAGTTTTTACTTAGGGATTTTTTTAAGTATACTAAGTAAATGCAAAAAACAACTATTAAGTTGTTGAATAAGAAAGGATGAAGGAAAGTGGAAAGATTTAGACAGTTATCTAATGCCCCAGTTAGTGAAAGAGAAAAAAGCATATCTAAATATTGGCAGGAAATCAATCTCCTTCATAAGGCTGTGGAAACCAGAGAAGGGAATAAGCCCTTCATATTCTATGAAGGACCCCCTACAGCTAATGGTAAGCCAGGTATTCATCATGTTATGTCTAGGACCTTAAAGGATCTAGTATGTAGATACAATACCATGTTGGGCTATCAGGTTAAGAGGAAGGCTGGCTGGGATACCCATGGTTTACCTGTGGAAATTGAGGTGGAGAAAAGCTTAAATTTAAAGAATAAGCAAGAGATTGAGGAGTACGGAATAGAAGAGTTTAACAAAAAATGCAAAGAGTCTGTATTCAAGTATGAAAAGCTTTGGAGAGAAATGACCATCAGGATGGCTTACGAAATAGATATGGATGATCCATATATAACTCTGGATAATGATTATATTGAGTCTGTATGGTGGATTTTAGATAAATTCTTTAAAGAAGGCTATATATATGAGGGCCATAAGATACTACCCTATTGTCCCCGTTGTGGAACAGGCTTAGCCTCCCATGAGGTGGCCCAAGGTTATGAGGAGATAAAATCCGACACGGTAGTGGCTAAATTTAAACTGAAGGATAAGGACGAATATTTCTTAGCCTGGACAACTACTCCTTGGACCCTGCCAAGCAATGTATGTTTAACTGTAAATCCAGATGAAACCTATGTAAGGGTGAGGCAGAATGATGAAATATACTATGTGGCAAAGGTATTGGCAGATGAGGTTTTAGGAGAGGATTATGAAGTATTAGAAGAGATAAAGGGAAAAGATCTAGAGTATATAGAATATGAACAGTTGATCCCCTTTATAAAGGTAGCAGAAGACAAAAAGGCCTTTTATGTTACCTTAGGAGACTATGTAACTACAGAAGATGGTACAGGAATAGTACACTCTGCTCCTGCCTTTGGGGAAGACGACTATAATACAGGTATGAAGTATAATCTACCAGTACTGCAGCCGGTAGATGATGAGGGTAAATTTACGGATACCATTTGGAAGGGTCAATTTGTAATGGATGCAGACCCAGATATAATAAAATGGTTAAGGGAGAATGGAAAACTATATAAAAAGCAAAGGGTTGCCCACAATTACCCCCATTGCTGGAGATGTCATACTCCCCTTTTATACTATGCAAAGCCTAGCTGGTATATAGAGATGACAAGATTAAAGGACAAATTGATTGAAAACAACAATGGTGTAAAATGGTATCCAGATTTTGTAGGAGAGAAAAGGTTTGGAAACTGGCTAGAGAATTTAAACGATTGGGCCATATCCAGAAGCAGGTACTGGGGAACCCCTCTACCTATTTGGAGATGTGAAGATTGTGGTCATATTACAAGTGTTGGATCCAGGAAGGAATTGGTAGAAAGGGCTATAGAGGATATAGATGAGTCCATAGAACTTCATAGGCCCTATGTAGATGAGGTCCATTTCAAATGTGATAAATGTAGGGGAATCATGACTAGGGAGAAGGATGTTATAGACGTATGGTTTGATAGTGGTGCCATGCCCTTTGCCCAACATCATTACCCCTTTGAAAATAAGGAAAACTTTGATGAATTATTCCCAGCAGACTATATATGTGAGGGAATAGACCAAACTAGGGGATGGTTCTATTCACTCATGGCCATATCTACCTTTGTAACTGGTAAATCTCCTTACAAGAGCGTATTGGTAAATGATTTAATATTAGACAAAGAAGGAAAGAAGATGTCCAAGTCTAGGGGTAATACGGTGGATCCATTTACTTTGTTTGACAAGTATGGGGCCGATGTACTCAGATGGTATTTAATATATGTATCCCCACCTTGGACCCCAACTAGGTTTGATGAAGATGGCCTAAGGGAAGTAGAGAGCAAATTCTTCAGAAGTATAAGAAATGTGTACAATTTCTTCTCCCTGTATGCTAATACGGATGATGTAGATCCTAGGGAATTCTTTATCGACTATGGGGATAGGCAGGAGATAGACAAGTGGATTCTTTCCAAGTACAATAGCCTTATCAAGCAGGTAAGGGAAGACATGGATAGGTTTGAATTGACCAGGGTAGTAAGGGCCATCCAGGAATTTGTCATAGAGGACCTGTCCAATTGGTATATTAGACGCTGTAGAAGACGTTTTTGGTCAACTGAATTAGATAATGACAAGAAGGCAGTATACAATACTACCTATGAAATATTAGTAGGTATTAGCAAGATGATAGCCCCCTTTGTGCCCTTTACTGCCGAAGAACTATATAGGAATCTAACGGGGAAGGAATCAGTCCATTTGGACTATTATCCAGAATGTAATGAGGAACTAATAGATTTTGAATTAGAAGAAAGGATGGACCTGGTACGAGATCTAGTAGGTTTAGGTAGAGCATCTAGGGAGTCTGTAAGGATTAAGGTTCGTCAGCCCTTGAAGGAAGTTTTAATAGATGGCAAATATGAAGAAAAGATTAAGGATTTGGTACCCCTTATTAAAGAGGAGTTAAATGTAAAGGAAGTAGTATTTGAAAAGGATTTGAGCCAGTTTATGGACTATTCATTGAAACCAAACTTTAAGGTGGTAGGACCTGTTTTAGGACCTAAAGTTAAATCCTTTAGCAAGGCCTTAAGCCAACTTGATCCCCATGAGGTAGTAGAAAAATTAGATAGGGGAGAAAAACTAGTTCTCAATCTAGATGGGGAAGATGTGGAAATGGAAAAGGATTACATCCTGGTTACTATTTCAGCCAAAGAGGGCTTTGATGTAGCCATGGAAAACAATCTATTTGTAATCCTTGATACTACCCTGACACAGGATCTATTAAATGAAGGATATGCTAGGGAGTTTATTTCTAAAGTACAACAGATGAGGAAAAACAATGGCTATGAGGTTTTAGATAATATTAGAATCTATTATGATGGAAATGATGAGATAGCAGAAGCTGTAAACATTTTTGAAGACTTTATTAAGGAGGAAACCTTAGCCCTATCCATAGAAAGGGTAGAAGATGATTCCTTTGAAAAGCAGGATTTAAACGGCCATATGACGGGAATAAAAATAGAAAAAGTTGAAGAATAATTAGGAACCCTCGGGTTCCTAATTATTTTGGGACTTTTTATTTAGGGTCTCTAATGATATAATTATTACAATTAATAGACAAGGGGGATTGGTATAATGGCTATTAAACAGGTAATTGAAATATTTGAAAGACTAAATCAGTTGCAAATTAAATCTAGCAGGTTAGCCTGGACTCAATACACTGTAGGTTTTGATTTTGGGATAGAGGAGGTAGAGAAGGAGATAAATTCAATATTGGTGGATGAAAGAAATTTTGAGATAATATGTGAATATAGGGAAAAGGATCTGGAGCCTATGGATAGAAGAAGGGTGGAAATAGCCTACAATATTTTTAAGCCATACCATTTGAGCAAGGAATTAAATGAAATCAATCTAGAGATAAGAAGAAAGACCAATGAGTTATCTAAAATTCTAAATACCTTTAGATTTAAAATAGAGGGTAGAGAAACCACTTCTGTGGAGATAGATCAAATTTTATCCAAGGAAGAGGACCGGGAATTAAGAAGGAAGGCATACTTTTCCAGGAATCAGATAAATGAACCCTTGATAGAAGGGGGATTTATTGAATTAATTAATCTAAGGAAGGAGTTTGCCAGACTTTATGGCTCTGAAGATTTTGTAGAATATATGCTAGAAAGAGATGAACTGTCTCCCAGCATATTTGAGGGATGGAAGGAAGAGTTAAAAGGGTATTTGACTACTTTAAAGGATAAGAGGAGGCAATATGCTAACAAATATCTAAAAGAAGAGGAGATGTTTCCCTGGGATGAAGGATACATAAAATCTAAAATTTCCCCTTCTTCAAATGCTCCAGTAGATATGTCCAATTACTATAATGTTTTAAGGGACTTTTTCTTAAACTTTGGAATAGATATAGATGAGTTTAATATTACCTATGATATATTTCCAAGAAGGAATAAATCGGAATGGGGATATAATTTTACAATAGAAACTGGAAAGGATTCCAGGATACTGGCCAATGTGAAAAATAGATATAATGAATATGGGGTCTTATTACATGAAACAGGCCATGGAGTCCATTCATTTTTAAAGGATCCTAATGAGATATTGCTAAATAGCGGAATAAGTGGGATAATTACAGAGGGTATAGCAAATCTATTTGGTTCATTTTTATATGATAAGATGTTTTACGGCTATTTCTTTGATGATGGTGTAGAAGAAGAATTTAAAGAGGCTAGAGGGTATGGAAAACTAAATTATCTAAGGCTTATAGGAGATATGTTTTTTGATCATGAATTGTATAGAAATCCCATTAGTTCTTTAGAGGATATATATGGATTATATTTTAAAACCTATGGGGAATTGTTTGGAGATAGACCTTATGATGAGGCGCCTCCCTTTGGGTACAGAATCCATCATACAACCCATCCAATCTATATACACAATTATATTATGGGGGATGTAACTTGTGAAATGCTGAGAAAGGTATTCTGCAAAAATTATGGTGTCTCCTCCATATCGGAAAAAGCAAAAGAGTTTGGTCAATTTTTAATCAGGGAGGTAATCAGTCCTTCTGGATTATACAAATTTGAAGAATTGTTCAAAAGGATAAGTGGGGAAGAGTTTTCCTTAAAGTGGTATTTAGAATAGTGTAAGGGCAGGTGAAGGGGGACCCCTTCCCTTTTTTATATTAGCTTTTTTACCTTTATGAAAGTATTTTGTATATGTATAATTTGACTGACAATAAAAAACACTATGATAAATAATAGATTCATGATATAATCTATGTATGATTGTAACGACTTTATAACTATACTCCTTTTATATTTTTTGATTTGAAAGATTTTAAAATTTAAAAATCTTTAAATACAAATTAAAACGCTGGTTAAGGGGGAATGGTATTAATGAAAGTATATCAGACAGATAAGGTTAGGAACTTGAGCCTAGTAGGTCATAGCGGTAGTGGAAAAACGACTTTAACAGAAGCCATATTGTATACTACAGGTGTGACTAAAAGGCAGGGAAGAGTAGAAGATGGCAATACTGTATCGGACTTTGATAAGGAGGAAATTGCCAGAAAGGTGTCAATTGGAACATCTGTTATTCCTGTGGAATGGAATGATATTAAATATAATTTTTTAGATACTCCTGGTTATTTTGATTTTGCTGGGGAAATGTATGGGGCCTTAAGGGCTAGTGAAGGAGCCTTGCTAGTTATAGATGCTTCGTCAGGTGTTGAAGTAGGAACAGAAAAGGCATGGAAGTATACGGAAGAAAAGAATATACCTAGAATAATAGTTATAAACAAAATGGATAAGGAAAATGTAAATTTTGAAAAGGTAATGGATGATATTAGGTCTAATTTGGGAGATAAGGTTCTACCCTTCACATTGCCAATAGGTGAAGGTGCAAGCTTTAAAGGAATAGTGGATGTAATAGGTGAAGCTGCCTTTGAATACAATGGAAAGGATGCCAAAAAAGTAGATGTACCTGGAGATCTACAAGGAGAAATTGAGTCCATAAAAGAAGTTTTGATGGAAAGAGTGGCAGAGACCGATGAGGAATTGATGGAAAAGTATTTTGAAGGGGAAGAGTTTACAGAAGAGGAGATTAGAAAAGGGCTTAAACTTGCAGTTTCTCAAGGAGATTTGGTACCAGTAGTAGTATGTTCAGCGGATAAGGCAATGGGCGTAGATCTATTATTGGATATAGTGAAAAATTATATTCCAAACCCAATGGAGGCTGGCAGCAACATTGGCTACAAAAATGGAGAAGAGGTAGAGAGAAAAGTAGATGTAAATGAGCCTTTCTCTGCTATTGTATTTAAGACCATAGTGGACCCCTTTGTAGGAAAACTATCTATATTCAAGGTATTATCAGGCAAGATTACTAAGGATCAGGATATATATAATGCAAGTAAAGAAAAGAGTGAAAAATTAGGTGGCTTGTTTGTACTAAGAGGAAAAAATCAAATGGAAGTGTCAGAAATTGTAGCTGGAGATATTGGAGCCACAGCTAAACTCCAAATAACTCAAACGGGAGATACCCTATGTGATAAATCCAATATAACCTTATACGATAGAATAGAGTATCCTAAACCAACCCTTTTCTTAGCAGTAGAGCCAAAGGCCAAGGGAGACGAGGAAAAAATAGGAACAGCCCTACATAGATTAACAGAAGAGGATCCCACCTTTGTAGTACAAAGAAATTCAGAGACAAAACAACTATTAATCGGCGGCCAAGGCAATATGCAATTGGCAGTTATTGTAGATAAGATGAAAAATAACTTTGGGGTAGATGTAAACCTAACCACTCCCAAAGTTGCTTATAGAGAGACTATAAAGGGAACTTCCAGCGTACAAGGAAAACATAAGAAGCAAACTGGTGGAGCCGGCCAATACGGAGATGTCCATATAAGGTTTGAGCCTACCGAAGAAGAATTTGTATTTGCAGAAGAGGTATTTGGTGGAGCAGTACCAAAGAACTTCTTCCCAGCAGTTGAAAAGGGCCTAAGGGAATCCATGCAAGAGGGAGTACTTGCTGGTTATCCTGTAGTAAATGTAAAGGCAACCTTGTTTGATGGATCTTACCACCCAGTAGATTCCAATGAAATGGCCTTTAAGATTGCAGCATCTCTTGCTTTCAAGAAGGGTATGCAAGAAGCTAACCCCATATTATTAGAGCCTATAATGAGATTAGAAATATTAGTCCCTGAAGAGTATATGGGAGATGTTATGGGGGATATGAATAAGCGTAGAGGTAGGATTCTAGGTATGGAGCCACAGGCAGATGGAAACCAATTGGTTATTGCAGAAGCACCCCAAGCTGAATTGTTCGAGTATGCCATAGATTTAAGATCCATGACCCAAGCCAGAGGAAGTTTTACAATGGAATTTGTTAGATATGAAGAAGTGCCAGCCAATATTGCTGAAAAGATAATAGAAGAGGCAAAGGCTGAAAAAGAATAAGACTTACAGAGGTTCGATAGAAATATCGAACCTTTTTTATGTGCCTAGTTATTAAACAAAACTTATTGGGTACCATAAGTTATGGATAAAATATAAAAAGGTCCTTATAAAATTTTTTGAAAGGTATTGAAAATGTTCAGGAAATTTATATAATATATATTAAAGGACAAAGAAAGTCAAAGTCAAGAGAGGTGATCCTTTGCCAAAAATAAGTAATGCTATTGAAAGATTTATTAAAGAGCTGTTAGAAGAAACAAAAGATGGGATAATAGAGATAGGGAGAAATGAGTTGGCTGAAAGATTTGGCTGTGCTCCTTCTCAAATAAATTATGTTCTTACTACAAGATTCACCCCTTATAAAGGTTATTACATTGAGAGTAGAAGGGGCGGTGGAGGGTATATAAAGATAGTAAAGGTTAACATTAAAGAAAATAAGGGTATGGAGGATATCCTAATAAATGCCATAGGGGATTCCATTACCAAGAATAAGGCCTATAATTTAGTAGAGGGACTGCTGGAAGAAGGGATAATCACTGAAAGGGAAGCAAACATAATAAAGGCCAGTATAGAAGATAATGCCTTGGCCAGTGTTACTGCAGCAAGAAACCAGTTAAGGGCAGATATACTTAAAAACATACTTCTCATTCTTATGAGATGATGGGAGGGGATAATATGTTGTGTCAAATTTGCAATAAGAACAAGGCCACAGTTCATTATACCAAGATAGTAAATGGAGAAGTGGAAAAAATCCACCTATGCGATGAATGTTATATGACCCACTACCATTTTGATTTCGATACTGCCTTTCCATTCCACAAATTATTAAGTGGATTATTAGATAGTATGCATGAAGGGTATCCAAAGGATAAGATTGGTGATATAGTATGTCCATTTTGTAATTTAAGCTATAGTGAGTTTAAACAAACAGGTAAATTTGGATGCTCCCAATGTTATGAGGTTTTTAAATCTAATCTAGTTTCTTTATTAAGGAGTATCCATGGCCATAATAAGCACATTGGTAAAGTTCCTAAAAGGGGCAACAAGAGAATTGCTAAGGAAAGGGAAATTGAAAGACTTAGAATGGAATTAGAGAAACTTGTTGCTAGAGAGGCTTTTGAGGAGGCAGCCATTTTGCGGGATGAAATTAAAAGATTGGAGGAAGAGTTAGGCAGATAAAGGAGGGCTTAAAATGGGAAAATGGTTTGAGGGAACTGGTCTCGAAGAGGATGTGGTAGTCAGCACCAGGATAAGGATAGCTAGGAATTTAAAAAACTATAGGTTTCCCCAGAGAATGAGCATAGATGAATCGGAAAAGCTTACCCAAGAAGTGCTTAATGCCATGAAGAAGCTTCCAAGGGATGTTAACTATAAATTTATAAGAATAAATAGCCTGTCATCTACAGACAGGGTAGTTATGATAGAAGAACATTTTATCAGTCCAGGCTTGATAAAAAAACCTGATCATAGTAGCTTTTTATTAAGGGAAGATGAAAGGGTAACCATAATGATAAATGAAGAGGATCATCTAAGGATACAGGTGTTACTTCCCAATTTAAATTTTGAAGCAGGCTGGAAATTAAGCAGTGAGATAGACGATTTTCTAGAGAGCCATTTATCCTATGCCTTTGATGAAGATTTTGGTTATTTAACAGCCTGTCCTACCAATGTAGGTACCGGCCTTAGGGCTTCTGCTATGGTCCATATACCAGCTTTAGCCATGACAGGCCATATTGATGATTTTATAAAGGGGTTGACCAAAATTGGACTGACAGCCAGAGGCCTTTATGGAGAGGGAACTAAGGCCATAGGGGATCTGTATCAGATTTCCAATCAAATGACCTTAGGAGAAAGGGAAGAGGAAATAATAAATAAATTAAAAAATGTAATATATCAGATCATCAATAATGAAAGGGATGTTAGGAATAATTTGCTTGGGAAAAGGAAAAATGAAATAGAAGATAAAATATTTAGGTCTTTAGGCCTTTTGAAGTATTCTAGGCGGATGAGCTCTACAGAAGCTATGAAACACCTTTCCAATATTAGGTTAGGTAGGGCAATGGGTCTAATCAAGGATATAGACTTTAATGATATAATCAAATTGATGATTCAGGTGCAACCAGCCAATATCCAAAGAACAGCTAATAGGCAATTGAGTCAGGAGGAAAGGGATGCTATTAGAGCTAAAATAATAAGGGATAATATAAATTAGGAGGGATACTATGGCAATGTTTGGTAGATTTACTGAAAGGGCACAAAAAGCTATATTGTTGGCTCAAGAGGAGGCAAGGAGATTAAGACACAATTATGTAGGTACAGAACATATATTGTTAGGACTATTGGCAGAAGGGGAAGGAATTGCAGCTACTGCTTTAAATAAAGTAGGGGTAGATCTAGAGAAGGCCAGAAATGAAGTAATAAAGGCAATAGGCCAAGGAAATTATGATGCCGATATTATGGGCTTTACTCCTAGAACCAAGAGGATATTTGAATTAAGTTTCCTTGAGGCAAGAAATTTAGGCCATAATTATGTAGGTACTGAACATATATTATTAGGCTTACTAGATGAGAGTGAAGGTGTGGCCATATCGGTATTGAAGAAACTAGGGGTAGATATTCCTAAATTGAAACAAACCGTTTTAAGCATGTTAGCTGATAACCAATCAAAAGGAATTTCTTCTGCTGAGGGAGGAGCTGCACCTACTCCTAATTTAGATAAATATGGCACAGATTTGACCCAATTGGCTGAAGAGGGGAAAATAGATCCGGTTATAGGCAGAACAAAGGAGATTGAAAGGGTAATTCAGGTACTAAGCAGAAGGACAAAAAACAATCCAGTACTTATTGGAGAACCTGGTGTAGGTAAGACAGCAATTGCTGAAGGTTTAGCCCAAAAAATTGTAGAGGGAGAAGTGCCAGAAATAATAAAGGACAAGAGGGTAGTAACTTTAGACCTACCTGGTATGATTGCAGGGGCTAAATATAGGGGAGAGTTTGAAGAAAGATTAAAATCTGTTATGAAGGAGTTAAAAGAGGCTGGCAATATTATATTGTTCATAGATGAGCTTCATACCATAATTGGAGCCGGTGGAGCAGAAGGGGCTATAGATGCTTCCAACATACTAAAGCCAGTATTGGCCAGGGGAGAACTTCAGGTAATTGGAGCCACTACCATAGATGAATATAGGAAGTATGTAGAAAAGGATGCTGCACTAGAGAGAAGATTTCAACCCATTATGATTGAAGAGCCTAGTGTGGAGGATACCATAAAAATATTGGAAGGTTTAAGGGATAGATATGAGGCCCATCATGGAGTTAAAATTACTGATGAAGCTATTAAGGCAGCAGCAGAACTATCCAGCAGGTATATTACAGATAGGTTCCTTCCAGACAAGGCCATAGATTTAATAGATGAGGCTGCATCCATGATAAGGATAAATTCTTATGTAGCCCCCAGCAACCTAAAGGAGTTGGAAGAAAGGTTAGAGGAATTGGCCCAGGAAAAGGAGGAAGCCATTAATACCCAAAATTACGAAAAGGCAGCCAAAATAAGGGATATGGAAAAGAGCATTAGGGAACAGTTGCAGGAGGAAAAGAATAGGTGGGAAAAGGAAAAGCAAACTTCCAGCATGGTGGTAGGCCATGATGAAATTGCCAAAATAGTATCCGATTGGACGGGAGTACCGGTGAGCAAGATGACTACTGAAGAAAGTGAAAGGTTGTTAAAGCTTGAGGAACTACTCCATGAAAAGGTGGTAGGCCAAGAGCCGGCAGTAGAAGCTGTAGCCAGTGCAGTAAGAAGGGCCAGGGTAGGCCTAAAGGATCCAAAGAAGCCGGTGGGAACCTTTATATTTGTTGGGCCTACAGGAGTTGGGAAAACCTATTTAGCTAAGGCTTTGGCAGAGACCCTATTTGGCGATGAAGATGCCATGATAAGGATAGATATGAGTGAATATATGGAAAAACACTCAGTATCCAGGCTTGTAGGTTCACCTCCAGGATATGTAGGCTATGATGAAGGGGGGCAGCTAACGGAAGCAGTTAGGAGAAAGCCTTATTCTGTAGTCCTATTTGATGAAATTGAAAAGGCCCATCCAGATGTATTCAATATAATGTTACAGATATTGGATGATGGTAGATTGACTGATTCAAAGGGGCGTACAGTAGATTTTAAGAATACGGTAATAATAATGACCTCAAATGTAGGTGCCGCATCCATTAGAAAACAGAATGTATTAGGATTTGCTACCGCTACTGATGAGGAGAAAGAAGAATATGAAAGGATGAAGGAAACCATCCTGGATGAATTAAAAAGAACCTTTAGGCCTGAATTTTTAAATAGGATCGATGAGGTAATAGTATTCCACTCTTTAAAGGAAGAGGATGTAAAGAAGATTGTAAAGATAATGATAAAGGATCTGGAAAAGAGGATGAAAAAATTAAATATAAATATAAAGGTTACAGATAAGACCATAGATTATATTTCCAAGGAGGGTTTTGATCCAGTATATGGTGCCAGACCCCTTGAGAGGACTATAACCAAGATGATAGAAGATCAGTTGGCAGAGGAGATTCTAAAGGGCAATGTTTCTAAGGAGGATAATATAATAATAGATTATAAGGATAATAAATTGGTATTTGAAAAGGAACCTACAGTGTAATCTGTAGGTTCCTATTTAAAAGCATAGGGGGGACAAGATGAAGAAAAAAATTATTTACAAATGCTCCCAATGTGGCAATGAAAGCCTTAAATGGATGGGACGTTGTTCTGAGTGTAATTCATGGAATAGCTTTTATGAAATTGTTGTAGATTCAAAAAATAAAGCTAGTAGGGAAGCAATGAAGGAAATTGAGAGGGTATCCCCGGTTAAATTATCTGATGTACTTGTAGATGATAGTCATAGGATAGTAACTGGTATAGAAGAGTTTAATAGGGTCTTGGGAGGGGGAATTGTTAGGGACTCTGTCCTTATACTGACTGCCAGGCCTGGTGCTGGCAAATCTACTCTATTGTTGCAAATATCAAGTGATGTGGCTAAAAGGGGTTACAAGGTATTATATGCATCTGGGGAAGAGAGTGAAAGCCAGATTAGCAACAGGGCCAATAGGATTTTGGATACCATTCCCGAGGATATTTGGATTTTATCTGATACTAGTATGGACAATGTGTTAAAGGCTATTGAAGAAATAGATCCAGATTTAATCATAATAGATAGTATCCAAACCTTTACCTTGGAAGAGTTTGATTCCAGGGCAGGATCTCCAATTCAGTCCGTAGAATGTGCCAATGCCTTGGTCAATGTGGCCAAGGATAAGAATAGATCAAGGGCTGTTATAATGGTAGGCCATATGACAAAGGCTAATGAGATGGCAGGCCTTAGAACTTTAGAGCATTTGGTAGATGGGGTCTTATATTTAGAAGGGGAAAGCGATGAGGAATTAAGGACCTTAATGGCTACTAAGAATAGGTTTGGTAGGACAGGGGAGATAGGCCTTTTTTCCATGGAAGAGGAAGGGATGATCCCCATAGATAATCCTTCTGAATTTTTTATGACCAAAAGGGAGAAGGAAGAGCTTGTCTCTGGTAGTGCATTGTCGGTAGTTAAAGAAGGCTCCAGACTAATAGTAGTTGAGATAGAGAGTCTAGTTTCCCATTCTTTTACACCCTACCCTGCCAGGATTGGTGAATGTTTGAGAAGGGATCAATTGAATACTTTAATATCCATTCTTGAGCAAAGGGGAAATATACCACTATACGATAAAAATGTAGTAATAAAGACAACGGGAGGCTTAAAATTAAGGGAGCAATCTGTAAACCTGGCCATTATTATGAGCATAGTTTCTTCAGTATACAACAGGCCAATTTCCAATGATATAGTCTTTATAGGAGATGTTGGGCTAACTGGAGAGCTTAAAAGGGTTCCTTCCATAGAGGGAAGGATTAAGGAACTGGATAGGATGGGCTTTAGGAGGGTATATATACCAAAGGAGGGGTTAAGGCAAAATATTGAGTTTAAAAACATCCAGGTCTTTCCAATTAGGACCCTACAGGAAGTAATAGATCATGTTTTTATTAAAGATTAGGTAAACAAAACTTAAAAGGCTAAGAGGATCCTCCTAGCCTATCTTTTATACTATTTTAGACTAAAAATCCCCAGTGCTTTTATATTGCCATACTCTTTAAGAAGGGCATCTGCCAGATTTATATCTAAAGAGTTGCATAGGGCAGCTAAATAAAATAGATGGGCTCCAATTTCTTCTTCCAGTATTTCTTTACAGGTAGGACACAGCTTTCCCTTTATATGATTTTGCATATTGTTTTTTATTTCTATTAAGGAATCTTTATTATAATCCTGTTTAGTAGCATGGATCTCAATGCAGCCGCAGTAAGTTACAGACTTGGCTACTGCTCTATTGATCCTGGAAGTATATTCATTTAATTTTGTTATCACATCTAAAATACTTTTATGTCTAATGAGCACCTCATCTACCTGTTTTTGAAAATCATCACAGTCAATGTCCTTGTTAATTCCTACAGTATTTCTGTCCATATAGTTCCACCCCTGTCAAATGATTATTGGCTATGGTTTTATTATACTGATAGGGACAAGTTGTTGTCAAATGTTTCTAAAAATATATTTATAATAAAAATTTAAAATAAACAGTTGACAAGATATATGCATGCATGGTAAGATATATTCTTTACAATCATTGCCTCTTATTGTATAATATAATGAGAAGTAGTATAATGGGAGGTTGTGGTATGTTTAACATTGGAGATAAAGTAGTCTATCCTATGCATGGAGCAGGTATTATAGAGGGAATTGAGGAAAAAGAAATTTTAGGAGAAAAGAGAAAGTATTACGTGATGAGGATGCCTATTGGTGATATGAAGGTAATGATACCTGTAGATAATGTGGAGGAAATTGGTATAAGGGAGATAATTGATAGAGAGGATCTTCAGAAGGTATTAACCATATTAAAAGGGGAGCAGACAAGTATGCCTCAAAATTGGAACCGTCGCTATAGGGCTAATATGGAAAAGATCAAATCTGGAGATATATTTGAAATTGCTACTGTAGTCAGAAATTTGATGCTGAGAGATCAGGAAAAATCCCTATCTACAGGGGAAAGAAAGATGCTAAACAGCGCTAAGCAGATGTTAATTAGTGAGATTGTACTGGTAGTTGATTTAAGTCAAGAGGAGACTGAAAAGCTTATTGATGAAGCGGTTAATTTGGCATAAAGGAAATAATACTAGATTTTTGTCATATATTTTGTTTAAATGGTAATAAATATACTAAGGGAGGTGAATAGATGATCCATAAAGTCATCAGAGCAGTTATCAGTTTGGTTGGCTTACTGATTGGCTTTGCAATAGCTACTTGGTTAATGGCCTTTGAAATAATAAGCTTATCAGCTAAGGGATGGTTGGGATTAGCTTTTTATTCAAGCATCAGTATCCTGTTTGGAATTATTTTTTTCTTACTGTATCCTAGAATAATAAAGGCAGGGAGAATTTTAATCCAATTTATTGAGAATGAACTTCAAAATGTTCCAGCCTATGACATAGCCCTAGGTTCCCTTGGCTTGATTGTTGGTTTAGTAATTGCTTACCTATTGAGTCAACCTTTTTATAACCTAGAGGTACCTTATTTGGGAGTATCCATATCCATAGTCCTCTATCTAATATTTGGATATTTAGGAATAAAAGTACCTACAAGGAAAAAGGAAGATTTTTTTACTATTATAGGGAACTTTAGGAGAAATATAGGAAAGGATAAGCTGAAAGGAAATTATAAATCCTGTCCAAAGGTATTGGATACCAGCGTAATAATAGATGGAAGGATAGCAGATATTTGTAAGACTGGTTTTATTGAAGGGCCTTTAGTAATACCAGAATTTGTATTGGAGGAGCTGCAGCACATAGCTGATTCATCTGATACCCTTAAAAGAAATAGGGGCAGAAGAGGACTGGATATTTTGAATAAAATTCAAAAAGAATTGGACATAGAAGTAATAATCCATGATAAAAAGTTTGATGATATTAAGGAAGTAGATTCTAAACTCCTCAAACTAGCCCAATTATTGAAAGGGAAAATTATAACCAATGACTATAATTTAAATAAGGTAGCTGAAGTACAAGGTATAGATGTTTTGAATGTCAATGAACTGGCTAATGCTGTTAAACCAATAGTCTTACCAGGTGAAGAAATGGTGGTTCAAGTAATTAAGGATGGCAAAGAATCAGGACAGGGACTAGCTTATTTAGATGATGGCACCATGATAGTAGTGGAAAGTGGTAAAAAGCACATTGGTGAAACCATAGATGTACTGGTAACTAGCGTCTTGCAGACATCGGCGGGCAGAATGATATTTGCTAAGCCTAAAACCATTGTTGATAAGGCAGTATAAGGTAATTTTAACCTTATACTTTTCTTTTTTTACCTAATAAAATAAAATATTTTTCTTTTCTATCCATACTATGCTATAATGTTTAAGAGATTACCAATGGAAGAAAAAACTAATCCTTGGTATAAAACAATCTTCTACCCTATAATTTATAAGAGGTGAAAACAGATGTATAAAGATCACTACGTATCAGTCATAATTGCAGCTGCAGGAATGAGCAACAGAATGAAATCCAATATAAATAAGCAATTTATCTATTTAAAGGATAAACCTATACTTGCCCATACTATAGAAAAGTTTCAAATGTGTAAATATGTAGATGAAATAATAGTGGTGGCAAAGGAAGATGAAATAAATTACTGTAAAAAGGAAATAATAAAAAGATACAGATTTAATAAAGTGACAAAGGTTGTAAGAGGCGGCAAGGAAAGGCAGGACTCTGTATATAATGGAATATTAGCCTTAGATGAAAGGGCTAGCATAGTATTATCCCATGATGGTGCAAGACCTTTTGTGAAGGTGGAAAATATTGTGGATGGCATAAAGGGAGCTGTAGAATATGGGGCTTGTGTAGTAGGTGTCCCTGTAAAGGATACCATAAAAGTGGTTAATGACTCCAATAATATAGATAACACCCCAAAAAGGGATTTATTATGGTCAGCCCAAACTCCCCAGTGTTTCAAAAAAGAAATTTTAATGGAAGGCTATAGAAAGGCAATAGAGGATAATTTTTTGGGAACTGATGACAGCATGCTGGTGGAAAGATTGGGAATAGATGTAAAGATGATAATGGGTTCCTATGATAATATAAAAATTACTACTCCAGAGGATCTGATTATTGCAGAATCCCTTGCCAGGGATAGGGAGGCCTTATACAGGAGGAAAGAGTTTGCATTACAGAATAGGTAGGGGGAAAATAGATGAGAGTAGGGATAGGTTACGATGTTCATAGACTGATAGAAGGTAGAAAGTTAATTATTGGGGGAGTTGAAATACCCTATGAAAGGGGCCTGTTGGGCCATTCCGATGCAGATGTATTGGTCCATGCTCTTATGGATAGCATATTAGGTGCTTTAGGCTTGGGGGATATTGGTAAGCATTTTCCAGATACAGATAAAGAGTATAAGGATATCTCAAGCCTTATACTGCTAGAAAGGGTATATAATCTAATGCAGGAAGCTGGATATAGGATAGGAAATATTGATACTATAATAGTAGCCCAAGAGCCGAAACTGGCCCCCTACATAGAAGAAATGAAAAAGAATATTGGAAATATTTTAAACACCCCCCTTTCCAATATAAATATAAAAGCCACTACCACGGAAAAATTGGGTTTTGAGGGTAAAAAAGAAGGTATTGGAGCCCATAGTATCTGTTTATTAATTCCTACAAAAGGGTAAAATAGAATTGACACTTTATGCAAATTCTAATATCATAATAATAATAATAATAGAAAAATATATGAGTATAGGCCATGATAGGAAATAGTAAGTATTAATGGTCTAAAGAGAGGAAATCCTAGGCTGAAAGATTTCCGACCCTCTTAATACTGAACCCGTCCTAGAGCCTTTAAGCTGAAAGTATTAGGCTTAAACGTTAGTCGCGTTAAGACTTCGAGGGGACTTGAAAATCAAGTCTATTAGAGTGGTACCGCGGAAGAAACCTTTCGTCTCTAGTTTGGAGATGAAAGGTTTTTTGTTATATAAAACTATAACAATATTTTAGAGGAGGAGTTAATATGAGGTTGTCAAATTATTTTATGCCTACATTAAGGGAAGATCCGGCAGATGCGGAAATAATGAGCCATAAACTGCTTTTAAGGGCAGGCATGATCCGTTTATTGGTGTCTGGAATATACTCCTATCTACCCCTGGGCTACAGGGTCATAAGGAAAATAGAAAATATAGTTAGGGAGGAGATGGATAGGGCTGGCTCAATAGAACTATTGATGTCGGCTATCATGCCTAAAGAACTATGGGAGGCTACTGGCAGATGGGATAATTTTGGGCCAGAAATGTTTAAATTAAAGGATAGGCATGAAAGGGAGTTTTGCCTAGGGCCAACCCATGAAGAATATTTTACAGATTTGATAAAGAGTGTGATTAAATCTTATAGGCAGCTGCCTTTGAACCTGTATCAGATCCAGACCAAATATAGGGATGAAAAGAGACCTAGATTTGGGGTAATCAGGGCAAGGGAATTTATAATGAAGGATGCCTATAGTTTTGATAGAGATGAAGAGGGAATGGAGAACTCCTACCAACAAATGTGGGATGCCTATGACAATATATTTACAAGATTAAGATTAAAGTACAGGGTAGTAGAGGGAGACTCTGGAGCCATGGGGGGAAACAAGTCCCATGAGTTTGTGGCCATGGCAGAAAGCGGTGAAGGATTGATAGTTTACTGCAACAACTGTGATTATGCAGCCACCGATGAAAAGGCTAAGGTTGTCTATAATGTAGAAGCTAGTAAGGAAGAAGAATTAGATATGGAAAAGGTTCATACCCCTAATGCTACAACCATTGAGGATCTGGTAGAGCTGTTCAATATAGAAAAAAATAATTTTGCCAAAGCCTTAGTATATGAAGCTTTAGGAGAAACTATTGTAGTTGTTATACCAGGAGATAGGGAACTGAATGAGACCAAGCTATGCAATTATTTAAAGATTCCTAGCCATGAGCTACAGATGGCAGATGAAGAGACAATAATTAAAATATCTGGGGCTGCAAAAGGATTTACTGGGCCAGTAGGCCTTAAAGGTCATGTAAGGCTTTTGGTAGATTCCAGAATTACAAAGATGAAGAATCTAATAGTAGGTGGAAACCAAACAGATTATCATATTAAGAATGTAAACTATGGTAGGGATTTTGAAGGGGAAGTAGTAGATGATTTACTTATGATAGAGGAAGGGGATATATGTCCTAAGTGTGGAGAGGCTTTGGTAATGGATAGGGGTATTGAGGTAGTAAATATATTCCAACTAGGTAAAAAGTATAGTTCCAGCCTAGGAGCCAAGTATATAGATGAAAATGGAGAAGAAAAGCTAATGTTAATGGGCTCCTATGGGGTTGGCGTATCCAGGTGTATGGCTGCTATAGTGGAGCAGTATCATGATGAATATGGGATTATATGGCCCTTAGTAGTGGCACCCTATCATGTAATAGTAACAATAGTTAATGTCAAGGATGAAAAGCAAAGGGAATTAGGAGAGAAGATCTATAGGGAGCTTACCGATGCCGGTGTAGAAGTATTGCTAGATGATAGGAATGAAAGAGCAGGGGTCAAATTTAACGATAGGGATTTAATAGGAATTCCCATCAGGATTACAGTAGGCAAAAAGGCCAGTGAAAATACTGTAGAATACTCATTAAGGGAGGATAGGGAAAATATAGAGATCCCAGTAGATGAAATAATGGATAGGATTAAGAGAAAATTTGAAGAAGAAGGCTTGAAACTTTAATATAAGGCTGTGATCTTACACAGCCTTATAATATATTTTACTGGCTTGTAATATTTATTTTTATAGGGTATTCTATTTTATAGAATCCACTATTAAATTGGAGGTAAAAATATGAAGAGGAGAGTATTACCTATCTTATTAGCCATACTTATTATTTCAACGGTGGTATTTGCAGATAGTGTAAGCGGGGATAGGGTTGTTGTACTGGGGAAGAATTTAACAGAAGAACAAAGGAGGCAGATGCTAAATTATTTCAATGTAGATGAAGGGGTTGAGATAATAGAGGTTACCAATGAGGAAGAAAGGGAGTATTTAGGCAAATACATTGATGAAAAGTATTTAGGGACTAGAGCCATATCCTCAGTATTTTTGGAGAAGCTACCAGAGGGGGAAGGGATTACTGTAGAGTCTAATAATATTACCTGGGTTACTGATGATATGTATAGAAATGCCTGTGTAACTGCAGGTATAAAGGATGCTAGAATAATAGTGTCAAGTCCTTTTGAGGTATCAGGTACTGCAGCCTTAACGGGGATTATAAAGGCCTTTGAGAATATTACAGGGCAAGAGATTTCTGAGGAGGAAAAGGAAGTAGCCAGTGAAGAGATAGCCAAAACTGCTTTACTGGGCAATGAAATAGGCCAAGAAAAGGCCCAAGAGCTTATAAACAATGTAAAAATATATATAATCGATAATAATATCAAGGATAAGGCTTCTATAAAAAAGGTTGTAGAAAAGATAGCCAAAGATCTAGGAATAGAATTGACAAAAGAACAGATAGAACAGATAGTATCCCTTATGAGGGGCATATCCCAATTGAATCTAGATATAGATGAGATTAAGAGCCAATTAAAGGATATAGCAGGCAAGATCGATAGGATAGCAGAGCAGAACATAGAAATCAGATCCTTACTTCAACAGATATTGGATGCTATAATTAATTTCTTTAGGAGGATATTTGGCAATATATAGACTGGTTTACAGTCTAAATTAGCTAATATATAATAGAGAAGTGATCATATGGAAGGAGGCAACATATTGGAAGAGGTTAGATTAAGGTTTGCACCCAGTCCTACAGGATATTTGCACATAGGAGGGCTGAGAACTGCTTTATATAATTATCTATTTGCAAAGCATAATAATGGAAAAATGATATTAAGGATTGAGGATACCGATAGAACTAGATTTGTAGAAGGAGCCATAGAAAATTTAATAGAATCCTTACGTTGGGCTGGTATTAAATATGATGAAGGTGTATTTGTAGAAGATGGGAAAATAGTCCAAAGAGGAGACCATGGGCCTTATATTCAATCGGAAAGATTGGATATATATAAAAAGTATGTGGATGAGCTAATTGAAAAGGGAGATGCCTATTATTGTTTCTGTTCTAAGGAGAGATTGGATAAGGTAAGGGAAGAACAGAAGATTAAGGGCCTTATACCCAAATATGATGGTTTTTGTAGAAGTTTAAGCTTAGAAGAAGCTAGGGAAAGGATAGCTAATGGGGAAGAATATGTAGTTAGGCTTAAACTTCCTCCCAATAGGGATATAAAATTTGAAGATATTATAAGGGGCCCTATAACCATAAATACCAATGATATAGACGATCAGGTGCTTTTAAAATCAGATGGATATCCTACCTATCATATGGCGGTAGTAGTAGATGATCATTTAATGGGTATAACCCATATAGTGAGAGGGGAAGAATGGTTGCCATCCACCCCCAAACATGTATATCTATATGAGGTATTGGGTTGGGAAAAGCCAATCTATGTTCATCTACCAACGGTACTTAATAAGGACAGAAAGAAATTGAGTAAACGCCATGGAGATGTTTCTGTAGAGGATTTTAGAAGGAAAGGTTATCTTCCAGAAGGCCTAATAAATTATTTAGCCCTAGTAGGATGGAGCCCAGAGGATAATGAGGAAATATTCACTATGGAGGAATTAATAGAAAAATTCTCCTTTGATAGGGTATCAAAAACTGGAGGAATATTTGATATAGAAAAATTAAACTGGGTCAATGGCCATCATATAAGAAGATATGACCTGGATAAGCTTACCAATCTATGTATTCCTTATTTAAAGGAAGCAGGATTTGTAGACGATAAATTTGTAGAGGAAAGCTTTGATTGGATAAAGAAAATGGTAGAGACAGTTCAAGAAAGCTTATCCAATCTTTCAGAGATAGCAGAAAAGGTTGATATATTCTTCAACAATAAGGTTAAACCAGAAAATGAAGAGGCTTTAGCCATGTTAAAGGAAGAGCATGTACCTAGTATTTTAAAAGCCTTTAGGGAGGAATTGGAGCAAGTAGAGGAGATAGATGAAGAATTTGCCAAAGGAATCATGAGAAAGATACAAAAAAGTACCGGGGTAAAAGGCAAGAAGCTATTTATGCCTACTAGGATTGCTTTAACTGGAAATAGCCATGGACCAGAATTGGTCAGTATAATATATCTTTTAGGTAAGGAAAATATTATTAGTAGGTTAGATTATGTGGAAGAAAATTATCTATAAGGTTAACTTAATTTTAAATTAAGGTTAAGTTAAAGTAATGTAGATGTGAACTTGCAACTTGCATTTTCTAATAATAAAAAGTTCCCAAATTGGTACCAGGTACAGGCGGATTCTGGGTATAAGTGAAATAGAAATAATATGCGGACAGACCGTCTCTATGGATAGAGGCGGTTTTGTCAATCAGCAGATACTTAGCCCTGTAAATCTTTGAACCTGGCACTAACTTACCAACTTATTTTAGAAAAGTTCATACAAAAATGCTTTAGCAGGCTAAAGGCGCCCTTGCATTTTCATTCCCCTTTGCGTGGGAAAGTCATAATGGTTAGTAAGTTCTAAGCAGATTCCCATATTTACCTAGCAAAAGCTAATAAGTTGGTGCCGAGTACTTTAGGCAGGGTCTCGATAGAAAGGAGGAAACAAATGAAATTATATAATACCTTAACAAGAAGAAAAGAAGAATTTAAGCCAATAAAAGATGGAGAAGTGACCATGTATGTTTGCGGTCCTACAGTGTATGACTATATCCATGTAGGCAATGCTAGGCCCATGGTGGTATTTGATACCCTAAGAAGGTATTTTATATATAAAGGATATAATGTAAAGTATGTGGTTAATTTTACTGACATAGATGATAAGATTATAAATAGGGCCAATGAAGCAGGGATTACCACGGAAGAGGTGGCAGATAAATATATAAAGGCCTTTATGGAGGATGCAAAGGGGTTAAATCTATACCAGGAAAAGACACTGCATCCAAGGGCTACAGAATATATAGATCATATGATTAAATTCATAGAGAAATTAATAGAAAAAGGGGCAGCCTATAATGTAGATGGTAATGTTTATTTTAATATAAACAGTGCCAAGGATTATGGTAAACTATCTAAAAAAAGTTTAGATGATCTAATATCTGGAGTTAGGGTGGAAGTCAACGAAGAAAAAAGAAATCCAATGGATTTTGCATTATGGAAAAAGGCCAAGGAAGGGGAGCCCTATTGGGACAGTCCCTGGGGTAAAGGAAGACCAGGCTGGCATATTGAGTGTTCCGTTATGGCCAGGGAGCTATTGGGAGAGACCATTGATATACATGCTGGAGGGGAGGACTTACAATTTCCCCACCATGAAAATGAAATTGCCCAATCTGAAACCCTTACCAATAAGCCCTTTGCTAACTATTGGCTCCATAATGGCATGCTGACAGTAGACAATCAAAAGATGTCCAAATCTTTGGGGAATTTCTTTACAGTAAGGGATATTGCTAAAGAATTCGATTTAGAAGTTCTTAGGTTTTTCCTACTTTCTGCCCACTATAGAAACCCTATAAACTTTAGTAGGGAGGTAATGGAGCAGTTAAAAAATGGCCTAGAACGCTTATATAATGGAAAGGCCCATTTGGAATATCTGTTGGGTAAAGCTCCAGCTAGGGAACTAGGAGAAGGGGAAAGGGAAATATTAAAGGAAATTGATAAATTCAAGGACCAGTTTATTGAAAGTATGGAGGATGATCTAAATACTGCAGATGCAATAGCCAGCCTATTTGATTTAGTCAAATTTGCTAATACTAATTTAAATGAACAAACTCCTAAATCTGTGGTACAATATACCTATGATAATTTTTTAGAATTATCCAATGTTTTAGGTATTTTATCAAAGGAAGAAGAAATTTTAGAGGAGGAAATACTAGAATTGATTGAAAAGAGAACTCAGGCAAGGAAGGAAAAGAACTACAAACTAGCAGATGAGATAAGGGATGAATTAAGAAATAGGGGAATCATACTAGAGGATACAAAAGAAGGAGTGAAATGGAAGAGGATATAGTCTATGGAAAAAGAATACCGAAACCTGTTTAGGAGTCTTAATACCAGATTAGATGGGGAGGATATTAATATGCTTTCTCCCCTCCAATTAGCCTATATAGGGGATGCGGTTTTTGAACTATGTGTAAGGACCTATCTACTCCAAAGGGAAATGCCGGTGAAAAAGCTTCATGATGAGACCATCAAATATGTAAAGGCTAAGGCCCAATCTACTTTTGTCCATGAATTGGAAGGGATATTGACAGAGAAAGAAAAGTATTTGGTTAGACGGGGGAGAAATGCCAAGACCCATTCAACACCCAAAAATGCTGACATAATGGACTACAGATATGCTACTGGATTTGAGTCCTTAATAGGATACCTGTATTTAACTGGACAGGATGATAGAGTGGTGGAGCTGTTTGATAAGATAATCCACCTTTCAACTAATAACTAAAGATAAGGGGGAAAAGTATGAAGGTAAAATTGTTAAGCTATACTCCTAATGGAGAAAGATTGATTGCATCTGCAGCTAAGCTGTGTTATTCACCTGTAGGTGTCAGCCAAATAGAAAAGGGTTTAGATGATGAGAAGGTGGAAAGATTTTTAAAAACCCTAATGGATTTAGGGCATGAATCCCCTATAGAGCATGTAAGTTTTACCTTTGGGGTAGAAGGAGTCTCAAGAACTTTGACCCATCAATTGGTACGCCATAGGATAGCCAGTTATTCCCAGCAATCCCAAAGATATGTTAAACTTGACCAATTTGAATATATAATTCCCCCCTCTATAGCAGAAGATGAAAAGGCTAAGGAATTATTTATTGAGGCCATGGAAAGGGACCAAAAATATTACGATGAAATATCGGACATTTTATTTAATAAATATTTTGACAAATATATAAAAGAGGGCATGAAGGAAAAGGAGGCCAGGCTTAAGGCAGAGAAGGAGTCTATAGAAGATGCCAGGTATGTATTCCCCAATGCCTGTGAAACAAAAATTGTATTTACAATGAATGCAAGAACCCTATTAAACTTTTTCAGGCTAAGGTGTTGTAATAGGGCCCAATGGGAGATAAGGCAATTGGCTATTGAAATGCTTAAAATTGTCAAAAAAACATACCCCACTTTATTTAAAAATGCAGGTCCTGGCTGTTTAAGAGGGCCTTGCCCGGAAGGGGCCATGACTTGTGGCAAAATAAAGGAAGTTAGAGAAAAATTTAACAATTTATAAGATTATAAAGAAGGTAGGAATAGAGAATGAATGAAGAGTATATAGTAGGACGAAATCCTGTACTAGAAGTTTTAAGATCTAACAGGGAAATTGAAAAGATTTTTATTCAAAAGGGAGAATTAAAAGGTTCTATCAATAAAATAATTGGAATTGCCAAGGATAGAGGCATTGTAATACAAGAGGTGGATAGGAGGAAACTGGATCAAATTTCTAAGGGGAGCAATCACCAAGGGGTTGCCGCCTTAGTTTCCCCTTATAAGTATTTTTCTGTAGATGATATATTGGAAAAAGCAGAAAGATTAGGAGAAGACCCCTTTATATTAATTCTTGATGGAATAGAAGATCCCCATAATTTAGGATCTATAATAAGGACAGCTGAATGTGGTGGAGTCCATGGAATAATAATACCAAAGAGGAGATCAGCCCATGTAAGCCAAAGGGTATATAAAAGTTCAGCAGGGGCAGTGGAGCATATGATGGTTGCCAAGGTTAACAATATTTCAGATACCCTAGACAGATTAAAGGATAAGGGCCTCTGGATATATGGAGCAGATATGGATGGGGATGAATACTATTTCAATAGGGAATTAAAGGGCCCTATTGCCTTAGTAATAGGCAGTGAAGGTAAGGGCATGTCTAGGCTGGTAAAAGAAAAATGTGATTTTCTATTAAAGATTCCAATGTGTGGAAGGATTTCTTCTCTTAATGCAGCTAATGCAGCCTCCATATTAATATATGAAGTGGTAAGGCAGGGCCATGAAGGGAAAAGATAATAGCAAGGAATATCTTTTTGTTGATGGCTATAATGTTATAAATTCTTGGAAAAGGCTGCAGGAGCTTAGCAGTATAGACTTAAACCTGGCAAGAGAAGAATTAATAGAAACCATGGCGGAGTATCAGTCCTATTCAGGTATAAAGGTTATAATAGTATTTGATGCCCATATGGTAAAGGGGAACAGTGGGAAAAAGGAAATAATTAAAGGGGTTGAAGTAATATATACTAAAGAAAACGAAACCGCTGATCAATATATCGAAAAGGTTTTAGATGATATTGGCAGAATACGAAAAGTAAGAGTTGCCACTTCCGATTGGATGGAGCAACAAATAGTCCTAGGCAGGGGAGGCACTAGGATATCTGCTAGGGAACTGGAAGTAGAAATATGTAACTATAAGAGATTAATCAATAAAAAAAGGCGTTCCCAAAAGGCTAAGGGGGATTTGTTTATAGGTAAGCTTAATGAGGATATATTAAAAAAGCTAGATGAATGGGCAAAAGGCAAGGAATAACTTGACTATTTTCCATATTTTATTTATAATTTACTTAATTGTGGGGTGTCTTTCAAACATGTTTTGGAGGGGATAACAGGTGGGTTTAGAATTGCACAACAAGGGGTTTGACACAAGGGTTTATGAGAACATGAAGGATGAAGATATTGTAGAAGAGGCTAACACCGGAGATCCTTATGCCCTTGAGTATTTGATGACAAAGTATAAAAATTTTGTTAGAATAAAAGCGAGGGCCTACTTTTTAATAGGTGCAGACAAAGAGGATATAATTCAAGAGGGCATGATAGGTCTTTATAAGGCCACTCGTGATTATAGAAAGGACAAGCTTACATCCTTTAAAGCTTTCGCAGAACTATGCATTACCAGACAAATAATTACCGCTATTAAAAGTGCTACCAGGCAAAAACATATACCCTTAAATTCTTATGTATCCCTTAACAAGCCCATATATGATGAGGAATCAGATAGGACTTTGTTAGATGTAATATCTGGAGCCAAGGTTACAGACCCAGAAGAACTGATCATCAGTAGTGAAGAATTGTGTTCAATGGAGAATAAAATAGTGGAACTTTTAAGCGATTTAGAATGGCAAGTACTTATGGCTTACCTGGATGGCAAATCTTACCAGGAGATTGCAAAGGAACTTAAAAGACATGTGAAAAGCATTGATAATGCGCTACAGAGGGTTAAGCGTAAACTTGAAAGATATTTAGAATTAAGGGAATAATAAAAATACCTATTGACAATAAAATAGCTTGGTAGTAAAATATTTTACAGTGGTTTTAGATGCCCATGTAGCTCAGGAGGTAGAGCACTTGCATGGTAAGCAAGAGGTCACCGGTTCGAGTCCGGTCATGGGCTCCAAATAAAAAAAGAAACACCCGGAGGAGTTTCCTGTATTAATTTTATTATTAAGGAGGAATCACGATGGCAAAGGAAAAATTCGAGAGAACCAAACCTCACGTCAATATAGGAACAATAGGTCACGTAGACCATGGAAAGACCACATTAACAGCAGCTATAACAATGGTATTAAATAAAAGATACGGATCAGGGCAAGTAATGAGCTATGAAAATATAGATAAG
>JAAYEM010000079.1 GCA_012728725.1 Tissierellia bacterium
ATTTAAGTTTTTTAGATAGTGCCTATCCTAGCAGGGGTAGAAAGCCAGTTGTAGAACCAAGGACCATGTTGAAAATTTTAGCTTTTGCATACTTAAATAGAAAATATTCAGCCAGAGACATTGAAGATGCTTGTAAGTATGCCCTTCCTTTAGATGGCTTTTAGATAATGGAAAAGCCCCATAAAAAACTTACATTTAATCCTAATATGGCAGGTAGAAATATGGATTTGCAACTTCTCAACTTAATAGGGTTAGTCAAGGGTTTCTATTCTAGTATTTACTTTATTAAAGCCTTCCTCCATCACATCTCTAAATCTCTTAAATCCACTCTGCATTTCATTATACATTTTGGTCATTAATTCAAATATTTTTCCCCATTATTCATGGACATAACCCTAGGCCTTGTAAGTATATTTGCCAATTATGTTATAACAAATTTTCCATATAATTAGCAGGACAATTTCTTGCCTTTTATCAACTCCAAATCCTCATGCAGTTTTATTTATAATTACAGATGCTAATTCCTCATAGTATTTGCTCAAATGGGGTGGGCTCCACTCGGGGCTCCTGCATATGAAAACATAATGGTACTTATCATGGAATATGGATTCAATATCTGTAGTATGCTTAAAGGGAAACTCACCTTCCAGGCTAAGGATCTGTGAATCCTCCCTCCTTATCCATATCACCTCTGTGTCTGGCCTTTTCTCTATAAATCTTCTCAACCAATTGCCACAATTTAATCTATTTCCATCTAAATAGAAATGATAGTAGTCATGGTGGAAATCTATGTTTACCAGCTTTATCCCTATATTCCAAGGGATTTTTTCTAAAATTTTCATTATATCCTTATGGGAATCCGACCTGTAGCACTTTGCCTCCTCCACATATAGTAACCTCAAAAAATTGACCAGCTTATAATAATCATCTATAAGGCCCACTTCCTTGAGTTTAGGATATTTTAAATACCTATCCTTCCACATGCTTTTAAGCTTGTCCTTTGGAATACTATCACTACCTGTAGGAAAATACCTGTCCCTTTCTTTTGCAGATACATCTATAAAATAGTCAAAATCAATGCTTAATACTCCAACCATCTAATCACCCCAGTCTAAAGAGATTATAAAAAGCCTACAACTATTTAGCTGTAGACTATATTTTACAATGAACCATTGCCTTGAAACTCCTATGTATTAGGACTATATTTATATTCAACTTTCAATTTCTTTACACATCCTACCCCTATGGCTCCCGGTCCTGTATGGCAGGCAATGCTTAAGGACAGGTGATCCACATAGATGGAATAGCCTGGGAATATGTTTTGCAGTTCTTCCTTTAGATTTTCAGCTTCCTCCTCCATGTCAGTATGGGCTACTTGTAACAATACCTCATTATTATCACTATTGCAGCCAAACCGATTTAATACGTCATCTTTTAAGGCTTTAATCATTATCTTCTTTGCCATATTAATGGTCCTGGCCTTGGCAAAGGATTCTAATAATCCACCTTGAATTTGTAGTACCGGCTTTATCCTTAATATTGTTCCAATATTGGCCACAGCTGGAGTAATTCTTCCCCCCTTTTTCAAATATTCAAGGGTGCTTACTGTTATGTATATGCTGGAATTATACTTATCTTCTTCTAATATATCCTTTATCTCCCATGCAGACATACCCTTTTCTACCAACTCTAAAGCATCTAATACAGATTGCCTTTGATGGACAGAAATCCTCTTGTTATCTACCACATGAACCCTATTATCGAATTCTTGGGCTAGCAAATGGGCGGTATCATAGCTTCTGCTTAAACTGCTGGACATGGGTATGTAGACTATATCATCGTAATCCATCAAAAGCCTTTGCCATAGGTTGGCTACATCCGCTGGCGACGGCTGAGAAGTAGACACATTCAACCCCTTTGAAAGTGCCTCATAAAATTTTCCCCTATCTAAGTCAATCCCTTCATAATAGGTCTTTTCTTCAATAATTACCGGCATTGGAACTATGTAGACTCCTAATTCTTCAGCTTGCTTTTGAGTGATTCCACTATTTGTATCTGTAACAATTGCTATTTTTCTCATATATATCCCCCTTAAAAATACTTACTTATCTCATATGAATTTTACCGAAATAATATGTAACTATTATTAGAATACCATATAAACTAAAGATTGGTAACTACCAATATAGTTAGACCAATTGATGGCTACTAAGCCAGCAAGATGATTATATTTTTATTTTAATATATATACAATAAATTATCTACATTAGCTTTATATAATTTATGACCTCTATTATTTTCTTCATGTGGAAAAATTATAGGGGAAAGGATTACTGTATTTGTCATCTATAACTTTTGTAATAGAAAAATATAAGACTGAGCCCAATTATTCTATGGGACTCAGCCCTTTATAGCCTATTCTAAAATGTCATAACTAGTCTACTTGTAACCTTGCCTTCTTTTAAGCGTTTAAGCCCTTCTGGCACTTGTTCGAAGGATATTTCTTCTGTATCTATTCTTACCTTTCCTCCTCTCATCAATTCTAATACTTCCTTTATATCTTCTGGTGTTCCTCCTACAGAGCCTATGATGCTAGCTTCTTTTAAAATTAAGCTACTAGTATTTATAGTGGTTTCTAAACTTGCCATACCTACCACTACTACTTTGCCTCCTGGTGCAAGGGCTTCCAGGGCGTCAGCTGTTGTTTTATTTGCACCAGCAAAATCCACAATTACTTCTAGGCCTTCATCTTTAAACTCCAATATACTTTCTGCAGCCTTATAGGCACCTGCCTTTAAAGCTTTTTCCCGGGCTGATTCTTTTCTAGATGCTACATAAACTTGAGCTCCTTTTTGTACAGCAAACTGATTTCCAAGGGTTCCAAGCCCGCCTATACCAATTATTCCTACCTTAGTTCCTTCTTTTACGCCCCCTTGGCCTACTACTGCATGATATGAGGTCATTCCTGCATCTGTAGCGGCGGCTGCTTGTATAAAGTCTACCTCATCAGGAATAGGTACTAACATTTCTACTGGAGCAGTAGTATGAGTTGCATAGCCTCCATCACGACCATAACCAGGACCATCGCCATCAGGCTGCATTGGGCACACCGCCACCCTATCACCCACCTTATAGCCTTCAACTCCCTCTCCAACTTCTACTATGACTCCAGAAATCTCGTGCCCCATTATAACGGGAAATACTTGAATGATATCCATCCAGCCTGGATCTTCCAAAGCACCCACATCGCTATGACATAGTCCACAAGCTTTAACTTCAATAACAACATAGCCTGGTTTTGCCTTTGGGATATCCTTTTCAACAAGTACTAAAGGTTGGTGGGTCCTTGTAAACTGCCAACCCCTCATTTTATTATTCATTATGGTACCTCCTTTGATTATATGGTTTTTGAGAAAATTGTCCCCGGTATTATGATTCTAGTTAACCTAATTGACAAATAAAGTCCCTATTTTTATGTCTCTATTAAGTTAATCATAGATCCATTTACCGTAAATAAATTCCTTTTACGTTATAAGTTTGTGTTCTTGCTAAAATTATAACAAATTCTGTAATAATTGTCAAAATATTAACATCTTTTTCTATATAATGTTTTTTATTAAAGCTATATCATGGTATTTAGGTTTTTAATATTAGGCGTTTTTTATTTATTCCCTATTTTCTATGGATAGTATCGCTATTATTGACTTTTAAAATTCCCTAATTGCTTTATAAAATAATATGATATTATATTTATATGGGTATAATAGATGGTTTTGGGATAGGCAAAAGAAGCATTTAAATGGAACAATAAAGGAGGCAAAAACTTTGACAGAAGGAAAAATTTCACGACAATTAATATTGTTTGCATTTCCAATATTTCTAGGTAGACTATTTCAGCAACTTTATAATGTTGTGGATTCCCTTGTAGTTGGTAATGTTCTTGGTAAGGAAGCCCTGGCTGCAGTAAGTTCCACTGGCAGTTTAATTTTTTTGATTACAGGCTTTATACATGGAATATTTATAGGATCCTCCGTTATTATCTCCCACTATTTTGGAGCAGAAGATAAGGAAAGGCTTTCTACAGCGGTCCATACCACTATTGCCTTTGGATTTATAGCTGGAATTACAGTTACAATAATCGGAGTAGGAGGAGCACCCTGGTTCTTAAGGTTAATGGGAACCCCAGATGATGTATTTGGAGAAGCTGTAACATATCTCCGCCTATATTTTGCTGGAGGAATTGCAATAGTTATGTACAATACCTGCACGGGAATATTTCAGGCAATTGGTGACAGCAAAAGGCCCCTCTATTATCTGATTATGGCTGCAAGTATAAATGTGGTATTGGATATTTTATTTGTAGCTGTATACGACTTTGGTATAGGAGGTGCAGCTATAGCCACAATCATCTCCCAATTTGTCAGTGCCATTCTTGCCTTTATTAAGCTTATCAGGGTTGATGGCTGCTACAAGGTATATATAAGGCGAATAAAGATTGATCTGGATATGCTTAAAAGATTAATAAAGATGGGTATCCCAGCTGGAGTTCAAAACTCGGTAATCTCCTTTGCCAATGTAATAGTCCAAACCAATATCAACAGCTTTGGATCCGTTGCAATGGCTGGTAGCGGCAGTTATACAAAACTGGAAGGCTTTTCTTTTTTACCCATTACCAGCTTTAGCCTTGCCCTTACAACCTTTATTGGGCAGAACCTGGGAGCAAACAAATATGAACGGGCTAAAAAGGGTGCCCGCTTTGGAGTTATAGCTGGTGTTTTATTAGCAGAGATCACCGGAATAATTATTTGGATATTTGCACCTAAACTGATAGGATTCTTCAGCTCTGACCCAGAAGTTATAAGATATGGGGTTATGCAGGCAAGAACTGAAAGCCTCTTTTACTTTTTACTGGCCCTTTCCCATTGTATGTCTGGAGTGCTTAGGGGAGCTGGGAAGACCAATGTCCCCATGTTTGTAATGTTGATAAGCTGGTGTCTTATAAGGATAAGCTACATTACCATAATGGTAAGAATTATACCCGATATAAGGGTTATTTACTGGGCATATCCTATAACCTGGTCCATTAGCACAATTATATTTCTCATATATTACAAAAAGACTGACTTACTCATGTCGGTGGATAAATAAAAACAGTAGAGTCAATCTACTGTTCAGACTGAAGACAAAGTATGATATTTTAATAAAAAAAACAGAAAATCCTTTAAAAGCAAAAAGGATTTTCTGTTTTTTTGTAGAATATATAATATATAACATATTTTAAATGAGGTGTTGTTATGCTAACAGTAAATAG
>JAAYEM010000008.1 GCA_012728725.1 Tissierellia bacterium
ATATTGACAATATGATCAGCCTTTATTCCTATTTGGACTGCACCAAAATCTGCTTTGACTGCTCCATATTTATAATAGGTATCTTCAAGGGTACTCTGCCTTATATCTTCTACTACCTTATCTATTTCCCCTTCTACTATGTCCCTTACTGGATGGCCTTCAGGATATATGTAATCTAGATTTCCATCTAGGTTTGAATAAACTATAACCCCTTCATGGTTTACAATATTTATCTCCGAAACTCCCGTTTCCCTTTCTATTGCCTTTAACTCTTCATTGGTATAACTTCCCTTAACCTTTATAAAATGGCCTAGATTTTCTATGTAAGTATCGATTATCCTGTCCACATCCCTTTCAACCTGGCTTAAATTCTTAAGATTAAATAGTAAAATATGGGCAATCTGGTCTGCTTGCTCATCTAATTGCTTATATAAAGCTTCCCTGGCATTTTGAACTGAAAAATATGTAGAAATGGTTACTACTAAAATAAGGAATATACTTGTAGTTGCCACTACCCTTCTCCCTAAAGATTTAACTTTAATCTTATCTTTGGTATTCATTATAGGCTCACTAGTCCGCCTACCTTTGATACCTTTAGCTTCCATTTTCACCATTCCCACCCTCTTTTATATAATATTTGTAAATTAATAATATCGTCATTTTTTCCCACTTGCTTTAGGCAGTTTTTAAATATTCTCACTATTCCCCCTTTACAAAGGCCCTAATAAGAGGTATAATATCCCTATACCCCCCTGTGGTATATAATGTGGTGAGGAGGTTTGCTATGGATAATTATTACATTAAAACAAATCGAACCTTTACCAGTATAAGGAAGTATGGATGGATATTTACAGTACTGGTGGCCCTTGGAGGCCTGTGGCAACCTAAATTAGGATTATTAGTAATATTTATAATGGCTGGTTTGACTATTACTTCATTTTTCTCCGGCAGGTACTGGTGTGGGAATTTCTGCCCCCACGGCTCCCTATTCGATAGGATTGCCATGCCCCTTAGTTTAAATAAGAAGATACCCAAATTTTTAAGATCAAAACCCATGATCATAGGCTTCTTCATATTTTTCATGTTTAATTTCTCTAGAAAGGTAATGAGGGTATTAAATTTTTGGGGAAGCTATGATTTTTGGGATAAGCTGGGCTTGGTATTCGTTACTACTTATTTGATGGTTTTAATTGTAGGTGGATTATTCGCCATGCTTATAAATCCAAGGACCTGGTGTCAATTCTGCCCCATGGGTACTATACAGAAGCTGGCTCATAAACTTGGTAGCAAAATAGGCATAAGCAAAAAAACTGAAAAGAAGGTTACCATAGAATCCCTGGCTAAATGTCATTCCTGCGGAAAATGTTCTAGGGTTTGCCCCTTCCAGCTAACCCCTTATCTGGAGTTTGGGGATAACAACCAGTTTCACAATATTAACTGTATTAAATGTGCCACCTGTGTTGAAAACTGTCCAGCTAATATATTGTCTTTAAAAACTGAAGAGGAAGCTAGGCAATTGATAAAAAAAGTTTCTACAAAAGGGTATGAAAACAGGCAGAAAATAAAGGCAAGGATTGTAGATATTAAGGATCTAACTAAAGATGTGAAGGAGTTTACCTTTTCCTTTATAAATCCAGAAAAAGTAGATTACAAGCCAGGCCAATTCATATTGATTAAAATTCAAGATAAACCAAAGGCCTACAGGGCCTACTCTATATCTTCCTATAATGAAGATGGTAGTAAGCTAAGTGTAATAATAAAGAGGGTAGAAAGGGGCTATGGTACCAATATCATCTTTAATAAGTTCAGGGTAGGAGACATATTGGATTTAGAAGGCCCCATGGGTGATGAATTGGTAGTAGACAATTCCCATGAAAAAATACTATTTGTTGCAAATGGGATAGGAATTACCCCCTTTATTGGCCTGACCAAGGAAGTTTTAACCAGTAACCCAAATTTAAAGGAATTAAAACTATTAGATGGCCAAAGATATGAGGATGAATTCCTATATAGGGAGTATTTTGAAGCCTTGGAGAAAAAGGATAGTAGGTTCCAATACATTCCCCTTGTATCCCGGGATAAGAATAGTACCTTGCGGAAAGGTTATGTAACCCATGTGTTAGAATATTTGGATTTAGAAGGATACAGAGTTTATATGTGCGGTTCCAAAAATATGATATTAGATAGCTACAATATTTTGCTGAAGAAAGGGATTAAAGAAGAAGATATATTTTATGAAAGTGAAGAAAGGATTGAAATCAAAAAAGCCCAATGATTTGGGCTTTTTATCCTTTTAATAGCAGTATACTATACATCTTCTAGGTATACAGATTACCTGGCCTATTTGTAAGTTATTTGGATCGATTCCTGGATTGGCTGCTATTATAGCCTGGACAGATACATTAAACCTTTGGCTTAGTAAAAATAGGGTATCCCCTGGTCTTATGGTGTATAAAAAGCCATTGGGACAAGGAGGTGTTGGTGCTGCTTGTGGAATACAGATTACCTGCCCTATTTGTACGTTGTTTGGATCGATTCCTGGGTTGGCTGCTATTATAGCCTGGAC
>JAAYEM010000080.1 GCA_012728725.1 Tissierellia bacterium
ACCCTATCCAATCCAAAACAACCTGCATACATGCCTTGGCCCCATGTTCATCTATTACTTCTGCCATCTTCATCATGCCCTCATGCTGCTCTTCAGTATATGATCCTACCTCTGCTTCTGGAAATATGTAAATTTAAAATTTAAATTTATAATATGGGGTAATAAATCTAATAGATGCAATAGTTGATAATTTAACATCAAAAATACTTCCTATAGGGGTCAAATTTGGGATTGGCTTTTATTCCACCTATTAAATGGAATATCCTTTATGAGATATTTCAAATAATTTGCCAATGACAGATACCCATAAGGAATATGTTTTATTATTGATTATCAAAATCCCACAAATCCCTTAGCAATATCTGTACTATTTTGAAAGGCTTATTTATGATGAGTAAATTATTTTATCAGTAGGGGCTGAGTGCAGTAATACTAGTTAGACATTTTTCTATATTTTACTAATGCGTGAACATATTGGTAAGTGTGAAAATGTACAATGTTAGGCTTAAGTTTAAATTCTCCTAAACTGATTACTGGAAATTGAATAGGGGCCTCTAATATAATTATTGTAAATACTTTTACAATAAAAAAAAGCTTCTTTCAAGGATTATAGATGAAGGTTTTGTTGAAACCTGTAGCGGAAAGTTGTATATTGAATATTATTATAATATATAAATTTCCTGCCCATTACAAAAATATCGGGGGTTATTATGGATTTAAAAACTGTAATGTTGATCCTGGCAGTTGGTTCCTTTTTATTTGGTCTGCTCTTGGCAGTATTTAAATTTAGTAGAAAGGTTCCTTTCTGGCTACCTGCAAAGCACCTACAGGCAGTTGGTTCTCTACTACTTTATTTTAGAACAAATACCTTTGATGCCTTAACCCTACTGGCAAATATATTTTTGCTACTAGGCTGTGCCTATGAAGCCTGGGCTATAAAGATTCTATCTGGGAAATGGGTAAAAGGGCAGCACCACTTTTTAATATCCCTTGGGATTATATTATTATCTCCCCTAATATTCTATTTGGATGACCCTTACCGGTTAGGAACTATATTTCTCTTCCAGAGCATCTTTTATTTTCTACCTAGCATATACTTATTCAATAGCTCAGATAAAAAATTTTCACTCCAATCAGTTTTGGCCCTTTGCTACTCTTTAACAGGATCTGTATTTTTATTTAGCTCTATCCTATGTTTAATTTTTCCTTCAATTGCCTTAAGCATAGTCAGAGACATCATATTCTTAATAGTACCTGGAGTGAGCTTCTGCATATTTCTAATAAGTGGATTTATCCTATTAATGCTAACCATTGAAAGAAAGGAATTGCAATTGATGGAAATGCAAAAGGACTTAGAGAAAAGTGAAATCATATTCCGACAAATAGTAGAAACCTCAATTGTAGGTATCCTTATATTTGATGAGAATTACAAAATCACCTTTTCCAATGAAAACATGGCTTCAATGCTTGGATATACAGTTGATAAGATGATTGGCAAGCCCTACATCTCCTTCTTCCCCGAAAGCCAACTAGATATCTATTATTATCAAAAATCCCTAAGGAAAAAAGGCATTAATTCCGTATATGAATGCCCCTTGCTTACAAAGGAAGGAAAAAAACTCTGGTTTTTAATTTCAGTAACTACAATTTTAGATGAGCATGGAAACTTTAAGGGTTCCTTTGCCATGCTAGCAGATTTAAATGAAAGAAAGGAAATGGAACTATTGCTGGAGGAATCCAATAGGCAATTGATGGAATTAAGCAACAAGGATGAATTGACGTGTATTGCAAACAGAAGGCTGTTTGATTCCACCCTAGACTATGAATACAATAGGATTAGGCGAACAAAGGGTAAATTGTCGGTTATACTATTGGATATAGACCATTTTAAGCAATACAACGATTATTACGGCCATGTGGCAGGAGATGATTGCTTGCGTAAATTAGGCAGAGCATTAGAAAAATGTGTAAAAAGGTCTGTTGATTTAGTTGCCCGCTATGGGGGAGAAGAGTTTGCCTGTATACTGCCCGATACGGATATTGATGGCGCAGTAACAGTAGCTAAAAATATCCAGCAAGAGATTAGTAAGCTAAAAATAGAACATAATAAATCCCCCGTTTCCAGGTTTATTACTGTTAGTTTTGGTGTAGTCACAGTCCAATATTCACCAGATATAGCTCCTGTAGACATTGTAAATATGGCTGATAAATTGCTATATAAGGCCAAGCTTTCCGGTCGTAATCGGATAGAATATGCCTGTATGTGTCTACAGCATAAGAATAAACCTTAAAGGGTATTTTAATCTCACCTGTATCTAAAGTAGTATGTAAAAGTAGAGCCCCCTATTCCATTGATAGGGGATCCAATATTACAAATGATAATTTTCCTGTAAACTTTTGACATTTGATATTATCCATATTATAATGTGGGAAATATAACTTTAAACAGGCTTGATACTGTAAGGAGTGATAAAATGGATAAGAAAATACCTATTGGCTCCCTGACAAAAAAATATTATAGAATTAACCAAGTGTTGTTTTCAGAGGAAACCAAGATTGAAGGGGACACCCTATATATTGCTTCAGATTTATGCAGTAAATCCTTAAAGCATTCTGATAGAGACATCCTATTAGGTATGGAATTGGAAATTATCACCCCTAATAATTACCACACTTATATAAATACAGTTCTTGACGTTCTACCACTGGCAGTTAAGGAAGAAAACTGGGCATTAGGGGAAGGAACTACTAGGACC
>JAAYEM010000081.1 GCA_012728725.1 Tissierellia bacterium
AGGATATTTGTATGGTTAAGGAGATGGAGCTGGCTCAAACAGGCATGAGGGGTGGATTCATATGTGCCCTATGGAAAAAATAGCTTCCTGTGAGATATCTTTTTTACCAATTGGCAATGAGGACTATATTTCCCCTATAGACAAAACACTAGACATTATCAAATCCTACGGATTGGAATACCATGTAGGATTAATGTCTACTACCATAAGAGGGGACAAGGATAAGATATTTAAGCTGATATCAGATATTTATAATACCATGGATGAGGAATGTAAATTTACCATGGACATAAAACTTTCTAATATTTGTGGCTGTGTTTAGTATGAGGCCTCTGGATTACAGGGGTCTTTATTTTATTCCCCTAAACTATCCTTAAAATGCCATTTTCCTATTGACTAAAAAATTAAATATGGCTATAATAGACTTACCAGTCTAGACCATATAGTCTAGACTGACTGGTTCATAATTAAAACTGGTGGAAGGAGTGGAATTATGTATCAGATTAACAAGCTTGTATTCAGATATCCTAGAAATAAGGAAGATACAATCAAGGGTATTTCCTTTGAAATCAAAAAGGGAGAAATATTTGGCCTACTAGGGCCTTCTGGGGTAGGTAAGTCTACTACCCAAAAGATACTTATTAAATTGCTAAAAGACTATAAGGGACAAATACTATATAAGGGCAGGGACCTAAAATCTTATGGACCCTCTTATTTTGAAGAGGTAGGGGTGGGCTTTGAAATGCCTGTACATTTTTCTAAGCTGACAGCTGAAGAAAATTTGAACTTTTTTATGAAACTGTACTCTTCTACAGTAGATGTGGATGGCCTTCTTAAAAGGGTTGGCCTTTATGAAGATAGGAAAAAAAGAGTTAGCCAGTTTTCTAAGGGAATGAAGGTTAGGCTAAACTTTGTTCGAGCCATGCTAAATAAGCCTAAAGTTTTATTTTTAGATGAGCCTACCAATGGTCTAGATCCTAAAAATGCCAGGATTATTAAGGAGCTTATTAAGGAATTTAAGGAAGAAGGAGGAACGGTTCTTCTTACAACCCATTTGATGAACGATGTGGATGAGCTTTGTGATAGGGTTGCTTTTATGGCTGATGGAAGGATAGTGGAAATAAGCACTCCTAAGGATTTGAAGCTAAAATATGGATCCAGGGAGCTAGACATGGAGTATAGAGAAGATGAAAGGTTAAAAAGGGCTACCTTTAGTTTAGATAAGCTTGGAGATAATGAGGAGTTTTTAAATATTATAAAAAATTATGAAATAATAACCATCCATAGCAAGGAAAACACCCTAGATGATATTTTTATAAAGGTAACAGGGGTGACTAAGGATGAATAGATTTAATGTTTTACTTAATGGAGAACTGATAAGGCTTAGAAGGTATAACCTTTTTGCAGCCAGCCTATTCGTTTCAGCCATATGGGTAGGGATTATCCATTTTTTAAATGTGGAAGATGTTACTACCATAGTACCCCAGCTTATCTTTTTGGATGTAACCACCATGGCCACCTTGCTAGTTGGAGTAAGTTTTATATACGAAAAGGATGAATCCACCATTAGGACTATGCTGGTAGCCCCAATTTCAAAAAATCAATACCTACTGGCAAAGCTTATTGCCAATATTATACCCAGTATTTTGTCCTTAACTATAATGTATCTATACTCAAAACTAATTAAAACAATTGAAATCAACTATTTTCTATTATTAGGGGCAGTAGCATTAGTTTCCTTTTTCCACTCCTTAATGGGTATACTTTTGACCTATTTTACCAAGGACTTTACAAATTTAATTATGGTGATAATGCTCCTCTTTATAATATTAATATTGCCGGTGATACTAGTTGAGTTCAACATAATTACCAATGAAATATTTGCTAAAGGAAGCTATATCCTACCAAGTAAGGCAGCCCTAATGGTTATAATGGGGACTGCTAGAATTATAGATAGATGGGAAATTATATTTTCTTTAATCTATTTGATTGGAAGCTGTCTTGTTTTATACTATCTAGTTCATAGGCAGTTTGACTTATATGCCTTAAGGGAGAGGGGGGAATAGGATGTATATAAGCTTTATAAAATCTGAATTTAAAAAATGGGTCAGGGACCCTATGATGCTTTTTATGCTGATCTATCCTGTAATATTTGCAATACTGGGAAGATATCTACTACCCTGGCTAACAGAAAGATATGGATTCAATTTTGAACCCTTTACAGATTTAATATTGGTCATATTGGTTCTCTTTATTCCAATAGTTTACGGCTCTGTAATAGGCTTTTCCCTTTTGGAGGATAGGGATGACAATGTATTTATAAATATTAGGGTAACACCTTTGAGTATCCACCAATTTATATTTTTTAGATTGGTGGGAGCATATATTTTATCTGTTTTAGCTACCATATTTGTGATTTGCTTTTCCAAGGTGGGGGATATTTCTATGAAACATATTATTTCTATTTCCCTATTAGCCTCCTTGGAGGCCCCCATAGCTGGTTTACTAATAAATGCTCTTGCAAAGAATAAGATTGAAGGATTTGCAGTAATGAAGGCAGGGGGCAGCATAATAGTCTTTCCCATTGTAGCCTTATTTTTCAATGGAGTAAAAGAATTGTTTTTCTCCTTTGCCCCTGGTTTTTGGTCTGCCAAGGTAATCAGCAGTTTAGTCAGGGGAGGAGGTTTGTATCTAAGCTACAATCAGTATTATTTTATAGGGTTAATATATATGATACTATTAAATATTTTGGCCTATGGCCTATTTGTAAAAAGGACAAATCTTTAATGGAAAGGGAAGGAGGGAAGGCCATGGAGGAAAAGAAGGAAAGGTCCTTTGAAAGGCGGGATGAGTTAATAAATGCGGCCTTGATTGAATTTGGGGATAAGGGATATGAAAATGCCTCCTTAAACAATATCCTTAAGGAGGCAGGAATCAGCAAGGGGACCTTCTATTATCATTTTAAAAACAAGGAGGACCTGTACATCTACCTTTGCCACATCCTGGCCCAGGAAAAGATGGACTTTTTTAACAAATATATAGACCCCCATGTTTTCAATAGAGATATATTTGAAATATTAAAGGTTATGATAAAGGCTGGTATAGAGTTTGCTTATCACAAACCAGAAATAGCTAAGTTTTCCAATAGCTTTCTTAAAGATATAAATAACCCTATTTTTGATAAGGTTAGACAGAAATTAGATGTAAAGAATATAGATTACCTAAATGCTTTGCTAGATAGGGCATATGAAAGGGGGGAAGTTAGGGAGGATTTACCAAAAAAATTTGTTAAAAATATTATAAATTTTTTACTCAATTATCTAAGAGACGTTTCAGTTGTTGCTGACAAGGAAGAATACCTAGAAGAGGCCAATTATCTAATATATTTTATTAAGGAGGGTTTAGCTAGAAAAGATAATAAATAATTTGGAGCACCTATTGGGGTGTTCTTTTTATGGTATTTATAGACTTTACCTTAAATATTTAATCTATTGATTAAAATAAATAAACCAAATATACTAAGAGGAATTTTTTAATGGGTATAGAATATAATTATTAATTGAATTAATAATTGGAGAAAAATATATATGGATTTCAATCAATTCATAAGCTGGTCTTTTGGGAGGAAATATTATGACCAATAGTTTAAAGTATAACTCCAGAATAATCAAAGCCCTATATTTTGCTGCCGATGCCCATAAAGGGCAAACCAGAAAGGGTACCGATATGCCCTACCTGGTACATCCAGTAGAAGTGGCAATGATACTTTACGAAAACAATATGCCTGAGGACCTAATAGTTGCAGGTTTGTTACATGATGTATTGGAAGATACGGACAAAAGTGAAATGGATATTGAAAATGAGTTTGGAAAAAGGATTTTAGACCTTGTCCTAGGAGCTTCGGAAGAATTAGAGGGTAGAGCAAATCGGGACTGGAAGACTAGAAAGGCGCAAAAAATACAATATCTATCAAGGGCTCCTCGGGATGTAAAGTGTATAGCCTGTGCTGACAAATTATCCAACATAAGATCCATCCTCAGGGATTTAGATAGGATAGGAAAGGATTTATGGAAACGGTTTAATGAAACAGACCCCAAAGAACAACTGTGGTATTATAATGAATTGGTTAAGAGCCTTGGGGATTTGGAAGAATATGATATGTATATTGAATTAAAAAAATCAGTAGATGTTTTGGCAGAAAAAGTAGAGAGTTCTAGGGAAATCAATTAATTGCCCATTTATCATTAATATATAGGGATTCATTTAAGGCTAGGTCAGACCTAGTCTTTTTCATTTTAAATAGAAGGAAATTAGCTAATTATGTAGAAATATAGTAACTATATGGGAATACCTTTTATGGAGGTAGCAATGGAAACCAAAATAATTATAGCTAACAAGAATCATTTACAGGAACTTACCAAAATGGCACTAGACCTATGGCCGGATAATAGTTATGAAGAGCTTTTTGAAGACTTAAAGAAATTGATGGATAAATATAAAAATATCTTTTTATTGTCTGTTACAGATGGTATTATTTCTGGATTCATACATATGTCCATTAGGACTGATTATGTGGAAGGGGCCCATTCTTCTCCTGTAGGCTATATTGAAGGGATATATGTGAAGCCTCAATTTAGAAGGAGAGGGGTAGGCCGATTATTAGTAAAAGGGGGAGAGGCCTGGGCTAAGGCTAAAGGCTGCAGCCAAGTAGGTTCGGATATTGAAATAGACAATAATACTAGTTATGACTTTCATAGAAAAATTGGATTTATGGAAGCCAATAGGCTTATTTCCTTTATCAAGGATATTGACTAAAGCTTATACTAGTATGACCACAGAAAAGGAGTGTTTCAAGTGAATAAACAGAAAAGAATAGAGGACTATGGAATTAGGATAGGAGAATTGCCTAAGGGAAGGCTAAACAAGATAACTGATGTAAAGGGAGTCAGGGTAGGCCATAGTACAATAGATACGGAAGTTAATAAAACCGGGGTAACTGTAATACTGCCTAGTGATAAGAATATATATATGAATAAATACATAGCAGGATCCTACATACTAAATGGCTATGGGAAGACTACAGGGCTTATCCAGTTAGAGGAGTTGGGAACTTTGGAATCCCCTATTGCCTTGACCAACACCCTAAATGTAGGTTTGGTTCATGATGCAATTGTAGAGTATATGATAGGAGAATGTGCAAAGGAAAATTATAAACTAAGGACCTTTAATCCAATTATCTGTGAATGTAATGACAGCTATTTAAATGATATTAGCCTAAGGGCGGTAAAAAAGGAGCACGTATTTGAGGCCATAAAAAATGCTAAAGAAGATTTTGAAGAGGGAGACATTGGGGCTGGTAAGGGGATGAGCTGTCATCAACTGAAAGGTGGTATCGGTTCAGCTTCAAGAATATTGGAATTAGGTGATAAGAAATATACTATTGGGGTCCTGGTTTTATCCAACCATGGACTATTAAAGGATTTGACCATTAATGGTGAGAATATTGGTAGTAAAATAGCTGATAAATGGAAAATGGAAAACCAAGAGGACAAGGGTTCAATAATATCCATAGTTGCCACCGACTTACCCCTTAGCAGTAGACAGTTAAAAAGGATATGCAAGAGAACTGGGGTAGGTTTAGCCAGATTAGGTTCTTTTATAGGTCATGGAAGTGGAGAGATAACCATCGCTTTTTCTACTGCCAATACTATTAGCCATAAAAATGATGAATATATAGTAGATATTAAAATTATGAATGAGGATAGATTAGACTTGGTATTTAGAGCGGTTGCAGAATGTGAAGAAGAAGCTGTTTTAAACTCAATGATAACGGCAGAAACTGTAATAGGATTTGAAGGAAGGACTAGATATAGTTTAAAGGAATATATTGATTATTTATAATCAGAAGCTGATGGCTTGTCGATAAAGCTTAAGTGGTTCTCACGCAATTTTCATAATTAACATTACTATAATTGGGTGAGAACCATATATAATAACAATTTACTTTTTTTCAGGAGAGTATTTATGAAAAGTATAAGTATCGGATCTAATATTTGAAGCTATTTTATATTGCCTATCGTGATCGGTACCATATGAAAGTGGGAATATTGAGTTATCGTCAATTAAACCATTGTTTGGGCCCTTTTTTATGTCTTTATAAATTTATAGTATACTCTATGGCTGCCATAGGCATAGAATTTGTATATTTTTTATATTCATTGATTTTCTTAGACCTATATGTGTTAATTAAATAATATGAAATATTGTTAGAGTCTGTATTCAGTTTGTCATATATATCTTTTAGAATATCTATAAGTTTCTCCTTATATACTTTATCTAGTTTTCTGGTTTCCCTATGAAATCCCTCTGATTTTCTATTCAGTAAGCCTGGGTGGCTATTCATTTTGTATAATATTGATTTAAAATACCTTATATTATATACTTAAATATAATAAATTGTTAGAAAATAATGGCAAGCCAAATGACAATATATAAATGCTAGACGGAGGAGAGATTGGAATGATAGTAGGAATTGATTTAGGGACTACATATTCGGCAATAGCCTATATGGATAAGGAGGGCAATCCCCAAATAATAATTAATAGTGAAGGGGGCAGGACAACTCCGTCGGTGGTTATGTTTGAAGATGACGGCACTGTAGTAGTTGGAGAAATAGCTAAGGAAAGTTCAATTATAAGCGGAGCCAATGTAGTGGAGTTTATCAAGAATGAAATGGGGAATCCCAAATATAGGTTTAGGTGCAGCAATGGCAAAGAATATACCCCTGAAGAAATTTCTGCATTCATATTGAAAAAGCTTAAAAACGACGCGGAAAGCTTTTTGGGGGCTGAGGTTAACAAGGCAGTGATTACAGTTCCAGCCTATTTTAATGACGCCCAGAGGAAGGCCACCCAGGATGCAGGAGTACTAGCCGGCTTTGAAGTATTAAAGATAATAAACGAGCCTACAGCTGCAGCCATTGCCTATGGAATGGAAAATAGATTGGATGATTGTCATATATTGGTTTATGATCTAGGTGGTGGCACTTTTGATGCTACCATTGTGTATTATAGCAGGAATAATATAATAGTTAAGGCTACTGATGGAATTAGAAGATTAGGAGGTCATTTTTTTGACCAGGAGATAGTCAATTTTGTTGTGCAGGAGTTTAATAAAAAGCACAATATAGACCTTTATGACTATAAATATGTGGACATACTCCAGGAACTTAACAAGAAGGCTGAGGATTGCAAGATCCACCTAAATGCAAGAAAAGAAACCTTTATTCCCATTTCCTGTCATGGAGCAAGGGATAGGATAAGGATCACAAGGGATCAGTTTAACAGTTTGATCAAAAACCTATATGAAAGGACTGAAAGGATAGTATTAAATACATTGAAGGATGCCAAGCTTACCTGGGATGATATAGATAAGATCCTATTGGTAGGAGGTGCCAGCAGGACTACCTATATCAGGGAAAGGCTGAGAGAGCTGTCGGGAATTGAGCCGTCAGCTGAAATAAATCCCGATGAGGCTGTAGCCATGGGTGCAGCCATACAGGCCTATATGATGGATAAGGCCAGTGAAAGTGTTGATTTGGAAAGGAATCAGGTTATAGATGTTTGCTCCCATGGAATAGGAATAATTACCCTGGACGCCCTAACCAATAGGCATGTCAATACTGTAATCATAGAAAGGAATACCCAGCTGCCTGCCAGGGCCAGCCGAAAATTTTATACTTCTGAAGAGGACCAAGAAATAATAAAGCTCCAGGTTACTGAAGGGGAAACGGAGGAAGTAGAATACGTCAACATAATAGGGACCTTTGAAATAGAAATACCCAGGGGGCTCAGTAAGGGCAGTGAGGTTGAGATCGAAGTTGTAGTGGATGAGAATCAGATAGTACATGTATATACTAGAATTCTATCTATCCAGGATTTTTTCAAGGAGATACACATAAATAGGAAATCCAATTTAAATAGTAAGGAGATTGTCAAGAAGAAGGATCTTATTTCTAGGACAGCAGTTATGTGATGGGAGTGAAGGAATTGGATTATAAAGGGGAGATAAAAAGGCTTACCAGCCAGAGGGAATGGAAGCAGGCCCTTGATATAGTTTGTGCCTTGGATCTTTCCTATACAGAGGATACTGAATTGCTGCTTCTTTCTGCTAAAGTATATGAGGAATCACATCACCTTATGGAAGCTAGGAGGATATTATCTAGGGCTTTTAGTTTAGTAGCTGAGGATATTGAAGTAGTTCAGGCTTTTGCCCATATATCCATTAAAACCAATAGGATAGAGGATGCCAGGATGGCTGTGGACAAGCTCCATAGGCTTAATCCAGATGACTATGAATCTTTAAGGCTTACCTATGAATTGAATAAGCTTTTGAAGGTGGATTTGGGCAAGCAGATAGCTTTGCTAGAAAAGATGAAGGATATGGAATACCAAGAAGTATATGCCTATGAGTTAGCTGAATCCTACTGGAAGGCCGGGGAGATTGATAAGTGTAAGAGTGAATGCATTAGGCTGATCAACTATTTTCGTGGTGGAGAGGAGGTCCAAAGGGCAAGGCAACTATTATCCCAAGTGGCAGCAGGAAAAAGGTATATGGAAGATGATAATAAAGCTTCAAATAAGGTTCTACATATAAAAAAGGATACCACTTCTGCCAACAAAAAATCAAAAAATTTGGGAAGGATGGATTCCCCTTCAAAAGCTGCCAATTGGAAAGATGGGAAGGCCATAAGGGAAAAGGCAGTTCCAGAAATAAAGCTTCCCCCGGAGATAGAGAAGGAGTTTGAAGGCCTTATAGGGATGGATAGCGTTAAGGCCCAGATCCTTAAATTCATCAATGTTATAAAGCTAGATGAAAAAAGGGGCTTTTCATCCAGCAGGGATTCCCAGGCCTACCATTTTATGCTGGTAGGAAATCCTGGCACCGGAAAGACTACAGTAGCCCGCATTATTGCTAAGGTCCTCTATATGCTAAATATACGTACCAGTGATACCCTAATAGAAGTTGATAAAAGTGGATTGGTAGGTAAATATATTGGACATACTGAGGAAAAAACTAAAGAAATTATTGCCAAGGCCCAGGGGGGAACCCTATTCATAGATGAGGCCTATACCCTGTATGATAAGGATAATCCAAGGGATTTTGGTAGGGATGCCTTAAATGTGCTAATGAAGGCCATGGAGGATCAGCGGGATTCCTTCAGCGTGATACTGGCAGGGTATAAGGAGCAGATGAATGAAATGCTGGATGCTAATGTGGGATTAAAGTCCAGAATCAATTATATAATAGAGATCCCAGATTATACCGATGAAGAGCTTTTGGAAATTGCCGATAAGATAGCCGAAGAGAAGGCCTTAATTATTACTGAATCCGGCAAAAAGGCCATTAGGGAACGGATTAATAGGGAGCGGATTGATGAAAAATTTGGCAATGCACGTTTCATCAGGAATTTGATAGATGAGGCCTATAGCAATCTTGCAGATAGATTGGCTACCAGCAGACATTCCTATGAAGATATGTTTAAACTGGAGGCAGTTGATTTTGGAGTGGACCTGGATATGAGTCCTGAGGAAGAGATAGACCAGGCCCTTAGGGAATTAAGGGAGCTTATTGGACTGGATGGGGTCAAAAAGGAAGTAGAAAGCATTGTAAACACCATGAGGGTTACAAAGGAGATGGCCAAAAGGGGTATAAGTCAAGGAAGGGGAGATTTTGGAACCATGCACATGGCTTTTCTAGGGGGACCAGGTACTGGGAAGACCACCGTGGCCAGGATAATAGGTAGGATATATAAGGCCCTTGGCATACTAAAAAGGGGAGATGTATTTGTAGAGTGTAGCAGAAAGGATTTGGTAGGTGAATATCAGGGCCATACTGGACCTAAAACCCAGAAGAAGATAAATGAAGCCATGGGCGGGATCCTATTTATAGATGAAGCCTACGACCTGTATAGGGGGGAGAGGGATACCTTTGGCCAGGAGGCCATAACCACCCTGATTGCAGAAATGGAAAACAATAGGGACCAGCTTATGGTAATTTTGGCTGGATATAAGGAGGAGATAAATCAATTATTTGACTCAAATCCTGGATTTAGAAGTAGAGTCAGTACCATGATATATTTTGAAGACTATTCCATTGATCAGCTTGTAGATATATTTGCATCCATGGTTAAAAAGGAAGGCCTCTTTCTAGAGCATGGGGCCCTTGAAAGGGTTAGGGAGTTAATAGCCCAAAAATATTCTGAAAAGGATTTTGGAAACGCCAGGGGAGTTAGGAATATCCTTCAAAGGGTTATAAGGAATAAGAATAATAGGATTGCTGGAAAGCTGTCCCTGGGGGCCAAAATAGATGAAGAAGACTTTTTAACAATAAAGGAAGAAGATATTTTTTAATGGGAGGTAGTCTATGATTAATTATTATGAGGAACTGGGATTAGATCCTAATCTGACTTGTATTCAGATTAGGGAAATACTTGAGGACAAGCATTCCAAGGCACTGAGGATATTGAACGCAGCAGTTGGGGATGCTGAAAGGGAGTATAAAATAAGAAAGGACCTGGAGCTTATTGAAGAAGCCTTAAGGGTATTTAAAGATGAAGAATTTAGGGCCAGGTATGATGAAAAACTCAGGGCATTTAAGGGAAGCAGTAAATCCGGCTATTTGATGAGTGAAAAGCCAGATGAGGGCGGAGGGGAGCCTAATATAGATTATAAGGAAGATACTGGGGGAAGGGAAGAAGATGATCTAGAAGAATACAAGAGGATACAGGAGATGCTTAAGAAGAAGATAATGGAAGAAACCCTTTCACAGATTAAAAAGGAGACAAGCACTCCCAATCCTTCAACCAATAAGGCAAAAAACTTGGTGCTTCGGGCCAAACAGTGCTTGGAGGCTGGAAACTTCAAAGAGGCTGGAGCTTATATTAATAGGGCCTTGGATGAGAATCCTACCCTCTTTGAGGCTTGGGAGCTTATGTTTTTTTATAAGCTGAGGCTTTTGGAAAAGGGAATCCAACAGAATATTTCCAATACAATCTATAAACTTTTTACCGCCTTTTACGATAGGAAGGAGGCCATTAGTATTGGCAATGGAGATATAAATTATGGCCTGACAATGCTGGATAAGATTAGCAGCCTAAGGGGTTTTACCATACATAGTAGGGATAGGGCTTCAAAAACCAAGCATGCTGAGCTTGAATTGAGGGTAATAAGAAAATGGCTGGAAGAAAGAGGGCCCAGAAGGATGGTAGATGCCATATGTGCCTATTACAAAACTATTGCCTCAAGGGCAGATAACCAGTTCTTTTTTGACAGGGCTTCATTAAATGAAGATGTGCGGGTGGCTTTTAAAAAGGCCATGGAATATGGTAATGGTCAGCAGAAGGTTAATTTTTATAATAGGGCAGTAAACAGGCTAAAGGATCTTTATAATAGAGACCTTAATATCTACTATAATTATTATAAAAAGAGGGCAGGGGCTGTTACCCAAAACTTACTTGCTGAAATCCAGGATTATGAAAGGATAGTTGAAGATATTAAGGGGGAGTATAGTGGAAGAAGGAAGACCATTAATAATGTGCACAAGGTAATAGGTTTTGCCTTGAATTTTATCTCCTTACTGGTATTAAGTTTATTCCTATATGCAAAGTTTGAATCCACATATGGGGAAAAGATATACAGGATATTCTTCATGCTACCAATTTTCCCCAAGGATCTGGGGGATATTATATTCCTATACTTTAAGGAGCATTTTATTATAGCCTATTTTATTACCTACATAATTATTTTGATTACATATGCCTATATATATTTTAGAAAGAGCAGCACCAAAAACATAGCTTCAGTTTACATTCAGTGGGGCATATTTGCCATGACCCTTGCTGCCAGTATAATATATTCCTTATATCGTTGGGAGTTGGATGGGATTTTTGTAACCCTATTTAGGCTTATAATAGCAGGCTGTGGATTGCCTTTTGCGTATATTTTTTTCCCAAGGGATCTAGAGCCTTTAACCTACAGGCTTATAAGCAATAAGGTCAGGAGGCATCAATTCTTCAACCTTTAACAATTGAACAATATTAGAAAGCTAAAGCCTAAACGGATCCGTTTAGGCATTTGTATTTTTGAATATATTCACCCTTATTTCCAAAACCTTTTTAAATCTTTATTTTAAAGGGACCAGCTTTATAATTGGCGCCCATTTATATATAATAGTATTTAGGTGATGGAAATTATGGAGAATAAAAAATATAGTACCAATCTTACCGGGGCTGGTTTTTTGTTCTATGAGATTAAACTAGTTTCTAAATTGCTAAATGAGGGATTGGAGGAAAAAGATGTAAGGGCCAAAATAGTGGAGGAAAACCTATTTCAATATAGGAAGGTATCCAGTGTAAAAAGGGTACTACCCACCCTCTTTAGGCGGGCTAATCTGCTAGGAAAAGAGCTGAGAAATATGCTTATAGGGGAAGATTCCAGTATTGGAAGGCTTATCAACCTATATGGAATAATGGAAGAAGACCTATTATTCAAGGAATTTATGCTGGAAGTGATTAAAGAAAAGTATAATAGAAACAATCTATTTATAGAGCTAAAGGATATCAATTCTTTTTTTGACCAAAAAGGCGAGGAAAATGAGGACTTTGTCAAATATAAAGAGGGTACTAAAAATAAATTGAGGCAGGTGTTTTTAAAGATACTTGTAGAGGCAGGAATATTAAAGGACCAAAATTCGGGGAAGTTAAACAGGATATTTCTTGATCCCTATTTGGTAGAGATTTTAAAGGAAAATAAGGGTCAGTATTTTATAGATATATTTAAGTAATGGGGTGGATTCTATGTCAGATCTTAGGAAAAGATTGGATTTAATTATTCCCAAGATAAGGGATGAAAAATTTTTAAAGGGAAGGGGCTTGGGGAATGAAATAAGCTTTTATGTATTTGATTATGATCCTAGGGAAGAGCTGTTTGTGAGAAAATACATAGACCACATAAAGAGGGAGTTTGAAAAACCTGATTCCAATATTAAAATAATAGAATTTGACCTATACAATATGATGATAGATTTTGCAAAGGAAAGGCAAGTGTTTGAAGCCTTAATTCAGATGGAGGAAACTGAGGGTAAAGAGGCCCTTTACCAGGGCATGGAGCTATTTTGTGAGCCTACCATGTTTATAGAGAGGATTGGGGAAGAATCAAAAGGATACCATCTCATATTGATTACAGGGGTAGGCAAGGCCTTTCCTTTTATCAGATCCCATACCATATTGAATAATTTAATGGAAAGAATAGAGGGAAAGCCCTTGATATTGTTCTACCCTGGTGTTTATGATGAACTATCCTTACAATTATTTGGCATAATGAAGGATGATAATTATTATAGGGCTTTTAGGTTGATAGATGTGAAATAGTAGAGGTGATATGTATGAGGATACAGGATATGTTTTTAAAGGATATTGAAAGACCTATAAGTGGAGTAATAAAGGTAGGGCAGGATGAAAGGGAAAATATCCAGCAGGAGTTGGAAGAGTATGTGGTTACCAAGGAGATACATAGGCATCTGCAAAAGTTCTATAAAAACTACATAGAGAGTATAGAAAGGCCTACCGATAAGATTGGGGTTTGGATATCCGGCTTTTTTGGATCGGGTAAATCCCATTTCTTAAAGATATTATCCTATCTACTGGAAAACAAGGAGGTGGCTGGAAAGAATGCCATCGAGTATTTTAAGGATAAAATAGAGGATGAGGATTTGTTGGCCCAAATGGAGAGGGCTGCCCAGGTAGATACGGAAGTTATACTATTTAATATAGATGCTAAAAGTCCCATGTCCGGTAAATTCCAGAAGGATACCCTTCTTAAAATATTCTTGAAGGTATTTTACGACCACCAGGGCTTCTATGGAGATAGTCCAGGGATTGCCAATATGGAGAAATATCTTTCCTCCCAGGGGAAATATAAAAAGTTTAAAGAGGAATACAAAAAATCCTCTGGCTTTGATTGGGTAGAGGATAGGAGGACCTTTTATTTTAAAAGGGACCATGTGGTAAAGGCCCTGTCAGCTGCCACGGGCATGTCGGAGGAAGCAGCCAAAGAATGGCATCAGCATGGGTCTAAAGAGTTTAATATGGATATTGAAGGCTTGGCCAGGGAGATCAGGGAATATTTAGATAGTAAGGGGCCAGATACCAGGCTTATATTTTTAGTAGATGAAGTGGGCCAATACATAGGGGAGGACAGCACCTTGATGCTAAATCTTCAAACCATAGCGGAAGAACTAGGTTCCCAATGTCAAGGCCGGGCCTGGATTATAGTAACCTCCCAGGAGGCAATAGATGAATTGACTAGAAGGATAAGGGAGAATGACTTTTCAAAGATTCCAGGTAGGTTTGATACAAGGCTGTCCCTATCCTCCATTTCAGTGGATGAGGTTATTAAGAAGAGGATTTTAGAAAAGAAGGACTATGTTGAGGAAAGGTTAAAACTGATATATTTTGAAAAAGAGGCTATACTGAAGAACCTGATCAATTTTGAAGGGGCCAGGTCTGATCTAGTTGGGTATAGGGATGAAGATGAATTTGCCCTTGTTTATCCCTTTATCCCCTATCAGTTTAAACTATTACAAAATGTATTTGAACAGGTTAGAAAGAGGGGCAGCTCAGGCAAGCACCTATCTGAAGGGGAAAGGTCCATGCTGTCTGCCTTTAAGGAATCAGCCATCCAATTCAAAGATGAAGAGGAGGGCATATTAGTACCTTTTTATGCTTTTTATGAAACCATATATGAATTTTTAAGCCCAACTATAACAAGGGTTATAGATGGAGCAGAGAAGAACCCAGCTTTTGAGGGGGATCCTTTCAGCATCAATCTATTGAAAACCCTATTTATGGTCAAATATATAGATGAGTTGCCTGCCAATGTAGACAATCTGGCAGTACTTATGGCCACTAAAATAGATGAGGACAAAATTGCTCTTAAGGAAAGGATTATTAAGTCCTTAAATAAACTTTTAAATGAATATCTGATCCAAAAAAATGGGGATGTATACATCTTCTTAACCGATGATGAACAGGAGATAAATAAGGATATAAAATTAACCCAAATAGATGAAAGTTTGATAAAGAAGGAATTAAGGGAATACCTTTTCAATCAGTTTTATGATAATAAAAGGTATAGGTATTCTCCCCACTATGATTTTGATTTCAATAGGAAGATGGACGAGGTGGAATTTGGAAGGCAAACTGCAGATATTACAATCAATGTATTATCCCCCTTATCCGATAGTTACAATATGCCAGAAACCCACCTTATGATGCAGACCTCTGGTACTGGGGAGATGATAATTAGGCTGGATGACAGTAAGGATTATTTGGAGGAATTGAAAGAGATTCTTAAGGTAATAGAATACACTAGGCCCTTAAATATGGACCTTCTCCCTCCCAATAAGCAGCTTATAATAAATGGGAAAAAGGCTGAGGAAAGGACTAGAAGGAATAGGGTTAGGGATAATTTAGAATATGCCATAAAAAACGCCCATTTCTATGTAAACGGAGAAAAAATAACCCCTAAAGGGTCTACTGTAAAGGAAATAATAAATAACGCCATGAAAATTCTTACAGAGTCGGTATATACAAAACTATCCTATATCAATAAATTCATTACAAGTATAGATGAATTGCAGGGTATATTGGATAAGGATTATGAGGAAATCTCTATAGATGACAATTTAGTAGATAATAATGCTTTGGCATTAAAGGAAGTATATGAATATATAAAGTTAGAAGATGCTATGAACAAGCAGATTAGGGTAAAACCTTTGCTAGATCATTTTAGCGGAAAGCCCTATGGGTGGAATGAGTTGGATATTTTGGGCCTCATATTAACCCTATTAAAGGAACAAAAAATCAGTTTAAAATATAAAGGCTCCAACCTAAGTGCAGCAAATTCTGATCTAGTATCCATAATATCTAAACCGGCAGAGCAGGACAGGATAATAGTTACATTAAGGGAGGAAGTGGATGAGGATTTAATAAGGAAGGTAAGGGAGATAATCAGGGAACTATGGAACAAAACTGATATTAGGGAGGATGAAGATGGGTTAGGGGAGGATTTGAAAGGACTAATAGATGACCAAATAGATGAGATAGAGGATTATTTAAATAAATATGAAAAGAAATATCCAGGCAAGTCCCTCCTCAATAAGGGATTAGAATATTTTGAAGAATTAAAATCCCATCCCGATAATATAGTCCTATTTAAAAAACTGGTAGAGATGGAGGAGGACCTCCTTATGTGGGAGGAGGATGTAGCCTATGTAAAGTCCTTCTTCAAAAATCAAAGGCACATATTTGATAAGGGTTTGGAAGCCTATGAGCTTTATAAGGACAATTCCGATTACCTTAAGGATGTATCGGTGAGAGAGGCCTATGAAAATTTAAAGGATATATTGGAAGATTATCTGCCCTACAGAAGAATCAAGGATATCCCCCAATACGTAAATATAATCAATAGGGAAATAGACAAGGTTTTGACAAGTAAAAAAGAGGAATCTTTAAAACAGGTAGAAGAGGATTTGGACTATCTACTTCTATTGACTGATCAGCCAGGAGTCAAGGAAGAGACTAAGAAGAATATAATAGATCTTTATGGGGGACTGAAGAGGAATATAGAAGAAAATACTGAAATATTAAAAATAGAGGGTATCAAAGCAAGGAGCATAAGCTTTAGAGAGGAATTTGAAATCCACATTAGTAAGCAGGTAGAAGAATATCTAAAACTGACGGAAAGGGAGACTCCGCCAAGAATTAAGGAAAGGAAAACTAAAAAGCTGAGATTGGGAGAGCTTACCAGTATAAGAACTATTAGAAGGGAAGAGCAGGTAGATATATTCCTTAGGGAATTGGAAAAGGTTTTAAAAGAGGAAGTAAAGAATTACGATATTGAATTTATAGACTAGGGTGATAGAGTTGAATAAGGCAGTATTAAAAAATTTTCCCATATATGCCAGGGAAGAGCTTATAAGCAAAATAAGGATTAAGGCTGAACAGTTGGGGATTACTGCAGAGGGGATTAGGGAAGAAAAGATAATCCTTTCTGATGCTGTATTTATAGAGGGTAGACAATTAACCTTAGAAGAGGAAGCCCAGAGAAGGGAGCTAATAGATGAAATAAATAGGAAGGGTTATAAGCAAGTAATAGAGGAGGTAGCCTATACCTGGTTTAATAGATTTGTTGCCTTAAGGTTTATGGAAGTGAACGATTTTCTGCCTATTAAGGTGAGGGTCCTGTCTTCAAAGGATAAGAGCTATGAACCTGATATAATAAAGGAAGCCTTAAATATAGATTTGGATCTGGATAGGGAGCTTATATATAGGATGAGGACCAGTAGTGAAAATACTGCTACTGATAGGCTTTACAAATATTTGATTATAAAGCTATGCAACAGGTTAAATGAAATACTGCCCCTTATGTTTGAAAAGATAGATGATTATACGGAAATACTCTTCCCAGATGGCTTACTTTCGGAAGGATCATTTTTGAGGATTATGACCGATACCCGTTTGATACCTGAATCTGCATGGGAAAATGTGGAGATAGTAGGCTGGCTCTATCAGTACTATATCTCCCAAAAGAAGGCTCAGGTATTTGATAAGTTAAGGAAAGGGGAAAAAATAGAGAAGGAAGATATTCCGCCTGCAACCCAATTGTTTACCCCCAATTGGATAGTAAGGTATCTAGTGGAAAATTCTCTAGGTAAACTATGGCAGGAGGCTCATCCCAATGAGGAGTTGAAAAAGGGATGGAAGTACTATATAGAAGGGGAAGAGCAGGAGGAAGAAGTAGCTGAAGTATTGGAAAAGCTTAAAAGGGAAAAAAGGAATATAAAAGTAGAGGACATAAAAATAATAGACCCAGCCATGGGATCGGGCCATATACTGCTATATGCCTTTGACCTATTGTATGACATTTACCTGGCAGAAGGTTATATGGAAAGGGAAATTCCCAAATTGATTCTAGAAAAGAATCTATATGGGATAGATATAGATAAAAGGGCCTTCCAATTGGCCTACTTTTCATTGATGATGAAGGGGAGGTCTAAAAACAAACGGTTTTTTAATGAGAAGCTGGACCTAAATATAATGGCCATAGAGGAGAGTAATGATTTTCCTAGGGAAGCCCTTGAATACTTCTGCCAGTCTAATACTTACCTAGATAGGGAAGAAATCAAGAGGGATTTGGAATACTTGCTGGATATATTTACTGACGCTGGAGAATTTGGTTCTATACTAAAGGTGGAAAATATTAATTATCAGCTAATAGAGAATAGGTTGGAGGAGATTAGAAACACCAGGGCTAAAGACATGTTTGAGCTCCAATACAGGGATGTAATACTTAAAAAACTGCCCAAACTAATCAAACAAGCAAGGATCCTAGGAGGTAAATATGATGTAATAGTTACCAATCCCCCCTATATGGCAAGTAAGGGGATGAATTATAAACTGTCTAATTTTGTCAAGAGGGAATATCCGGATACAAAGGGGGATCTGTTTGCCGTATTTATGGAATTGGATGAGCAATTGGTGAAGGAAAATGGATTTATGGCCATGATAAATCAGCATTCTTGGATGTTTCTGGCTACTTTTGAAAGGTATAGGGAAAGGCTTTTGGAAAATAGAACAATTGATAGCATGCTACACCTGGGGCCTAGGGCCTTTGAAGAGATCGGTGGTGAGGTGGTGCAGAGTACAGCCTTTGTGATTAGGAAGATTAGATTAAAGGATTATAGGGGAGTATATATTAGGTTAGTGGATTACAATAAGGCAGATTTTAAAGAGAAAAAGGCATTAGAGGCCATAACAAATTCCAGTATAAGGGATAAGTATATAGTCAAGGGGGATAATTTTAGAAAAATACCTGGAAGTCCAATAGCTTATTGGCTGCATGATAATGCCATCAAGGCCTTTTCAGGTCCTAAGCTGGGGGATTATGTAAGGGCCAGAATTGGATTGATTACCGGTGATAATAATAGGTTTTTACGCTATTGGTATGAAGTAAATATGGAAAAAATTGGATTCAATATATTGAGCATAGAGGATTCTATAAATTCTAAAAAGAAATGGTTTCCTTACCAAAAAGGTGGACCCTTTAGGAAATGGTATGGAAATATTGAATACATAGTAAATTGGGAAAATGATGGATATGAGATGAAGTTTGATAATAGCATCAAGGGACGGGTTAGGTCCCATAATTATAATGGAGATTTTTCTTTTAAGAGGGGAATTACCTGGTCTACTGTGACTACTGGGCCCTTTTCCTGTAGGTATTCTCCAGCTGGTTTTATGTTCGATGCTGCAGGCCCTTTGTGCAAAGTCAATGATGATGATTATCTATATATGATACTGGGATTTTTATCTTCCAAGCTTGCTATGGAGTTTTTAACCGTATTAAACCCAACTATGAATATGCACCCAGGCTATATCCATTCTTTGCCCTTTGATATAGACAAATGTTTGCCTTATAAAGATCAGATAGATAGGCTTGTTATGGAAAATATAAATATTTCAAAAGCCGATTGGGACTCCTTTGAAAGGTCCTGGGATTTTAAAGCCCACCCTTTAGTCCAGGGACAGTTGAAAGGGGACCATGGGAAGTTGAGGAGAAAATATAAAACTATTGAAGAAGCCTTTAATAATTGGCTTCAGATTGCAGATGAAACCTTTAATAAATTAAAGGCCAATGAAGTAGAGCTGAACCGAATATTTATAAGGATATACGGATTGGAAGGTGTCTTAACTCCAGAGGTGGAGGATAAGGATATAACCATTTCAAAGCTGGTAGAGAGGAAGGAAAAGGAGAGGAAGAATCCATATACAATAGATAGGAAGGAAGCAATTGAGTCCTTTATATCCTATGCTATAGGCTGTATATTTGGAAGATACTCCTTAGATTATGATGGTATTGCCTATGCTGGTGGGGATTTTGATATTAACAAGTATAAAATATTCCCAGTACTTGAAGATAATATATTGCCTGTAACTCCTACTCCCTATTTTAAGGATGATCTGGTATCTAGATTTATAGATTTTGTAAGGCTTGTATTTGGGGAAGAAGATTTAGATAAAAATATTAAATATATTGCAGACTCCATAGGGATAAAGGGAAATGAAACCCCTCAGGATACCCTTAGAAGATATTTTATAAAGGATTTTTATAAATACCATGTTAAGGCCTATAATAAGAGGCCTATTTACTGGCTGTTTAGGTCTGGAAAGAGGAAGGCCTTTAATGCCTTTATCTATATCCATAGGTATGACAGTACCACTTTGGCTAGATTGAGGACCGATTATATCCATGTTCTACAGTCTAAACTGTATATAGAGAGGGATAGATTGTTGGAAAATATAAGGGATGAATCTTTAACAAAAAGTGAAAGGAGAAGATACCAAAGGGAATTGGAAAATATAGATAGGGATATGGAGGAGCTAATAGGGTATGATGAAATACTCCACAATATGGCGGATAAGATGATAGAGATGGATTTGGATCAGGGGATTAGGGAAAACTATAAACTATTTAGCAACTTGCTACAGAATATATAGGGGTGATCTGATGAGCTTAGATTCTATTGTATCCTCCTTAGAGGAGATATTCAATTCCCCTCTTAAGGAGGGAGAAAATAGAAAAATTGTATATTGGCAGGATATAGACGGGGCTTTTCAAGAGGAGTTTAATAGCATCCAGATGGATAATGTAAAAAAGCATGTTTTATATGAGAACAACTATTTTAAGACTAAATATCTTTTGGAAGTAGAGGATAGGGAGTCTAATTACCTAATATATACCCAAGAGCCTTTAGAAGCCAATAATAACAACTGGCTGCTGGACAATATTTTGTACTCTACCCTATTTTATGCAGATGAAGCTTCCATATATTGTAGGGAGTTGGGGATTCCAGAAGAATTAAAAAGGGTAGTAAAAAATAATATAAAGTTTTTTAGGAACAAAAATAGGCGGGGAAAATTTTTATCCTACAATATAAGTGACTTTAGTGAAGAGATTATCCATATGGCTATAATCTCAGTACTTACCAATCAAAGGACTGTAAGTTTTGAGGATTCCCTTAGGACTATTTTAATGGCTGGTTTAATAGATAAAAATAACAAATATTTAAAGGAAATAGAGACTTTCTTTGACATTGATACATTCTGGTATTACGTGGAAAAAAATTACGGATATAAAGAAGGTAGATACTTAAAGGAATTGTTTATCCACTTATTGGTTACAAGTATTAGCACCTATATCCCAAAGGAAAAATTGGAAAGGCTTAAGAAGTATGTATCCGATAAAGATAAGGGTAATTGTGCAGTATTTATAGATAGATGGATGAATCATAAAATAGATTATGAGCTATATAATAGATATGCTAAGGAGATAGAAGATGAGATAGGAATTTATCAGCTACTGCAAGTTTTAGACATAAAGGATATTGAGAATTTAGACATATTTCCTTCTATAGATAAGGCCATAATCCTATATATAGTAAAGGGGCTTGAGGATAGGATTGAAGATTTTGAGGACTACATAAGGCTGATAGATATAAGGAAAACAAAACACTTTTATGAAGGATACAAACATATATACCAGGGCCTTTACTATACTATAAAGATGTTTCAGTTTAAAAAGCAATACCCCTCTATTCCAATTGAACTTCCAAATAATATGATAAAGTCCTATGCAAAAGAGTATTATTTAATGGACCTATATTATAGGAAGTTTTATTGCGCCTTTGATAAGGATAGCACTAGTCAGATTTTGCAAAAATTAAAGGCCATGGTGGAAGGCCTTTATACTAACTGGTTTATGGTGGAATTAAGCCACAACTGGTCCCAATCCATTTCTGAGTATGTTGGGGATATATGGGATATCCCGGGGACAGTTAAGCAGGTTGATTTTTATGATAAATATATAGCTTCTCTGGTTGGTGAAAACAGGAAGGTATTTATAATAATATCTGATGCCTTAAGGTATGACATTGGGGCTGAATTATGTAAGAGGTTAGATTGGGAAAATTTAGGCAGTGTAGAATTACAAACCCTAGTGGCAGGCCTACCTACCACTACTAAATTTGGCATGGCAAGACTTCTCCCCCATGGGGAGATAAAATTAAAGGAAAATGGCTATGTATATGTGGATAATATAAATTCTGGCAATATGGAGGGAAGAAAGCAAATCCTATCCAAATATTCTTCCAAAAGTACGGCTATGGATTATAAGGATTATATGGCCATGCCTACAGCCAAGATAAGTGACTTTTATAAGGGGAAGTATTTAAACTATATATACCATAATACCATAGATGCCATAGGGGACTCGGCTTTAACGGAGATAAAGGCTTTTGAAGGCTGTGAAGCTGCCATAGATGAACTGGCCAAATTGGTAAGGTCTATAATCAATTATGCCTATGGAAGTACTATCTATATTACTTCTGACCATGGATTCATATATCAAAGGGAGGAGCTTGAAGAAGTAGATAAGATAGCTAAGGAGGATATAAGTGCCATAGAAGAGGGCAGAAGATATTTGCTTAGTGAAGAAATAAGGGACATTGATGGATTATTGAGATTTTCCATGAAGGATACTTTGGGGAGTAGTTCAAAATTAAATGTCTATATCCCAAGGGCCAATATTAGATTTAAAAGGAAAGGGGCAGGGGCTAATTTTGTCCATGGAGGGGCCTCTTTACAGGAAGTCCTTGTACCCTTAATAATATATAGGGATAAAAAGTCAGGCCAAATAGGAGCAGTGGAATCAGAAAAGGCCAGTATTAAACTAATCAGTGCTACTAGAAGGATTACCAATAGCATTTTTGCCCTTGATTTCTTCCAAACGGAAAGGGTAGGGGGGAAAATTACCCCATCTCTAGTCAAAGTATATTTGATGGACTCTGATGAAAATATAATTTCCAATGAGGGAATACTATTGGCAGATAAAAGCTCTGACAAGCCAGAGGATAGGACCATGACCATTAGGTTTATTTTAAAATCAATGGATTATGATAGGAATAAAGATTATTACCTAATAATAGAGGATGTGGAGACAGGAGAATATGAAAGGATTCCTTTCACCATTGACCTATAATTGGTGCCAGGTGAGAGCTTACTAACTTTTCTCCCTCTTATTTTCCCCATACCAATCCTAAACTTAAGGCCACATAAGAGCAGGATCTTTAATAGTTAATAAATAAGTGCCGTCTACTTTAGAAGGCAGGAAGAGCAAAGGTTTGCAAGTAAGCTCCACCTTATATTATTAGTTTTGTTGGGTACCAGCACTTACTAGTAGATGGTTAGTACCTGGTACTAGGAATCTATATTTTTAAGTGCTGGTTACAATATAAAACAAAGGGGGCAATATTATGAAGCCTAAGTATTATGCAGAACCATTTAAAATTAAAATGGTGGAACCCATAAGGGTCTTAACTGCTGAGGAAAGATTGGAAAAAATAAAGGCTGCAAACTATAATCTATTCTATCTAGACTCTGAGGATGTATATATCGATTTGTTAAGTGACAGCGGTACTGGAGCCATGAGCACAGCCCAATGGGCTGGGATGATGACTGGGGATAAGGCCTATTCTGGCTCAAAGGGATATAAAAAATTAGTAGAAATAGCTCAGGACATATTTGGATATAAGTATATTCAACCAGTCCATCAGGGAAGGGCAGCTGAAAAAGTGGTACTGCCATTATTATTGGGGCCAGGAAAGTATGCCATATCCAATATGCATTTCGATACTACCAGGGCCCATGTGGAAATAGCTGGTGGAAGGGCTATAGATTGTGTAGTAGCGGAAGCCCTGGATACGGAAACTTATAGCCCTTTTAAAGGAAATATGGACATTGATAAGCTTAAAAGTTTAATAGAGGAATACGGGGCAGAAAATATTGGGGTTATAATAATGACTATTACCAACAATAGTGCCGGTGGCCAGCCGGTATCCATGAAAAATATTAGGGAGACGGCTGATATAGCAGATAAGTATAATATTCCCTTACTAATAGATGCTGCCAGATTTGCAGAAAATGCTTATTTTATAAAGGAGAGGGAAGCAGGCTATAAGGATAAATCCATAAGGGAAATAGTAAGAGAGATTTTTAGCTATGCTAAAATTTTTACTATGAGTTCAAAAAAGGATGCCCTAGTGAACATAGGTGGCTTGATAGGGGTTAGGGATGATAGGGGGCTGTTTGAACAAATAAAGTTAAGAACTATCCCTACAGCCAAATTGGAACCTATAAGGTAAGGCCCATGCCAGGTTCAAATATTCTATTTATTGACTAGCAATAGAAGGCATCAAATAGATATTGTATAGGCTTTAAACTTAATGTATAATTGTTACAAGGATAATGGGGCGGATGTTTAGGGGGTGGATTAAATAATGACCAATGAAGAATTCCAAAGGATAGTATTGGAAAAATTAGGGAACCTGGAAGAAGGACAGAAGAATTTAGTGGAAAGGGTTTCAGCACTAGAAGAAGGTCAAAATAGGTTAGTAGAAAGGGTATCTTCATTAGAGGGAAAAGTTATTACGCTAGAGGAAGGTCAAAATAGGTTAGTAGAAAAGGTATCTTCACTAGAGGAAAAGGTTATTACACTAGAAGAAGGTCAAAATAGATTAGTAGAAAGGGTATCTTCACTAGAGGAAAAGGTTATTACATTAGAGGAAAGATTTGTTGTATTAGAAGAAGGTCAGAAAAAATTGGTGGACAGAGTTTCAGCATTAGAGGAAGGACAAAAGGAAATAAGGAAGGATATAAAAGCTATTATAGAGCAAACGGCTATACTGACCGAATTTAGGCAAGAAACTGTTGAAAAACTGGATACCATGTTGGCAGAAAATGATATCCTTAAGGAAATAACTGGAAGGCATGAGGTAGATATTAAAAGGATGAAAAGAATAATATTATGATATTGATGAATATAATAGCCCTTAATAGGGCTTTTTTACTTGGTGTCAACGTTAGTGCCAGGGACCAATTTTTATATAGTTTAAGGTAACATATGAGGGAGTGATTTACATGAATAGACAAGCATTGAAAAGATTTGCCATGGAAGGGAGAAGGGATTTAAGAAATAGGATTAAAATAAAGGCTTCCCAATATGGAATAGAAGAGGGGCGTATTGATAAGGAAAGCATAATTTCTTCTGATGGAATTTTTATAGATGGAAAAAGACTCTCCATAGAAGAGCAAAAACAAAGAAATAAATTAATAGGTGAGATAAATTTAAAGGGATATGATCAGGTAATAGAAGAAGTAGCCTATACCTGGTTTAATAGGTTTACAGCTTTAAGATTTATGGAGGTTAATGATTTTCTTCCAATAAAAGTAAGGGTCCTATCTTCAACTATAGAGGGCAGCTATGAACCTGATATAATAAGGGAAGCCTTGAATATAGACCTAGATATAGACAAGGAATATGTATACAATTTAAAGATGAGGTCAGATATAGACGGTTTGTATAAATACCTAATAATTAAATTATGCAATAGTCTACATCCTATTCTCCCTTTTATGTTTGAGGAAATACCCGATCATATAGAATTATTGTTTCCAGATGGCCTATTGTCTAAAGGTTCATTTTTGAGGGCCATGACGGATACAGATAATATTCCAGAAGAGGATTGGAAGGATGTAGAGATATTAGGTTGGCTGTACCAATATTACATAGCTGAAGAAAATGATAGGGTTATTAGGGCTAAGAAAAGATATGAGAAAGAGGAAATTCCCTATGCTACCCAGCTATTTACCCCTAAATGGATAGTAAAATATATGGTGCAGAATGCCCTAGGAAGGTTTTGGATAGAGTCCCATCCAGAAGATAGGGACTTGATAAGGGGTTGGGACTATTATCTGGGTAATACTGATCCTCAATATAATTTTGAAGAAAAATTGGTCCCCCATATTGATAGGGATATCAAAGTAGAAGATATAAAATGTTTTGATCCAGCTATGGGAAGTGGGCATATTCTAGTCTATATGTTTGACCTATTATATGAGATCTATAAAAGGGCTGGGTATATGGAGAGGGAAATACCAAGATTGATTATTGAAAACAACCTATATGGATTGGACATTGATGATAGGGCCTATCAGCTGGCCTGCTTTGCTCTTATAATGAAGGCTCAGCAATACAATAATAGGTTTTTAAGGGATGTGGAAAGGCAGGTAAAGGAAACAGGAAAATATATTAAATTGAACCTGGCATCTATCCAGGAGACCAACGATTTTGAAATGATAGATATTGAGTATATTGCAGGGGAGCCTGAGGGAGAAAATTTCCAAAAGGTAAAGGCCTTTATTGACCAGTTTAAGTATGCTAAGATATATGGTTCCCTAATTGAGATTAAGGAATTTGATGAGGAATTTTTGCTTAGAAGGGCAGATAATATAATTAATAATCCAGTAGAGAGGATGGAGTTTCAATCCTCAAAGGATAAGGTTGATGGGGTAATATTGGATCTTATAAAACAGGCTAAAATTATGACCCAAACCTATCATGTATTGATAACCAATCCCCCTTATATAGGAAACAGATACTTAAATCCCCTGTTAAAAGATTTATTAGATAAAAATTATCCAGATGTCAAATTCGATCTATTCTCTGCCTTTATCACATACAGCTTTAACAAAACTAAGGAAAATGGCCACCTAGGCTTTATGAGCCCCTTTGTATGGATGTTTATAAAATCCTATGAAAAATTGAGAAGGGAAATAATAGACAATAAGGATATAAGCACTTTAGTCCAATTAGAGTATTCAGGATTTGACGGGGCTACAGTCCCTATCTGTACCTTTACCTTGAGAAATTATAAGAGCAATTTGCCTGGAGAATATATTAGGCTATCAGATTTTAAGGGGCCTGAAAATCAGCCTATAAAGGTAAGGGAAGCTGTAAAAAATCCAGATGTGGATTATAGATATAGGTCCTTTACAGACAATTTCAAAAAAATACCTGGCAGCCCCATTGCCTATTGGGCCAGCAATGCTTTTATAAATATTTTCCAAAACAAAACCCTTAAGGATTATTCCACTATTATTACCGGTATGACTACGGGAAACAATAATCTGTATTTACGATTTTGGCATGAGGTAGA
>JAAYEM010000082.1 GCA_012728725.1 Tissierellia bacterium
GGGACATAACGATATGACCATTGATTCATTTATAAAATCAGTACAAGATATAATGAGACAAGACGCAGGAGTAGATGGAGATGCTCAAAGGATATCCCAATTAGTGTGGATGCTTTTTTTAAAGGTTTATGATGCAAAGGAAGCTGAATGGGAACTGTTTGAAGAAGACTATAAGTCAATTATTCCTGAAGATTTAAGATGGAGAAACTAGGCAGAAGATGAAGAAGGAATGACAGGAGATGAACTATTAGAATTTGTCAACGAAAGGTTGTTCAAGGAGTTAAAAGATTTAAAAGTAGATGAAACTACAGATAAAAGAGCTTTAATTGTTAAATCTGTATTTGAAGATAGCTATAATTATATGAAATCAGGAACCCTTCTTCGTCAGGTTATAAATAAGTTAAATGAATTGGATTTTGAGGATTATGAAGATAGACATGCTATTAATGATATGTATGAAACAATATTAAGAGACTTGCAAAGTGCTGGTAATGCTGGTGAATACTATACACCAAGGGTTTTGACAGATTTTATAATTGAGATGTTAAATCCTCAAATAGGAGAAAGAATAGCAGACTTTGCCTGTGGTACAGGAGGCTTTTTAGTATCTGCTTTAAAGCACTTGGAAAAACAAATAGAAACTGTGGAAGATAGGAGAATAGTACAATCTTCTCTATTTGGAATTGAAAAGAAACCACTGCCCCATCTATTATGTATGACAAATATGTTATTGCATGATATAGATAGTCCAAATATCTTAAGGGATAATTCCCTTTCAACTAATGTAAGGGATTATACAGAAAAGGATAAATTCGATATAATAGCCATGAATCCACCTTTTGGAGGAGTAGAGGAAGATGGTATTTTAATTAATTTTCCAACAGAATTTAGAACATCAGAAACTGCAGATTTATTCATGACACTAATTATGTATAGATTAAAAGAAACAGGCAGAGCAGGTGTTATACTGCCTGATGGATTCTTATTTGGAGATGATAATGCAAAGCTTGCAATCAAAAAGAAATTACTAAGTGAATTCAATCTACATACTATTGTAAGATTGCCAAATGGAGTATTTGCACCTTATACTTCGATTTCTACCAATGTATTATTCTTTGATAAATCCAAACCTACAGAGAAGATAGATTATTACCAGGTACCTTTACCAGAAGGTTTGAAAAATGGATTCACTAAGACAAGGCCATTAAAAACAGAACATTTGCAGGGCGTAAAAGAATGGTGGAACAATAGAGATAAAGAAGACAAAAATGCATGTTCAGTAACTATAGAAGAAATAGAAAAAGCTAACTACAATTTGGACATAAAAAACCCTAATAATGGAAGTGAAGAAAAAGAATACAGCTTAAATGAGCTTTTATCTATAATGAGGGATAAGTCTGATAATATCCATAGGTTATTAGGGGAGATATCTGAAGCGCTGAAGGGAGTTGAAGAATAGTGGACATACAAGGGCTAAAAGATAAAATTCTTCAACTTGCTATACAAGGGAAACTAGTAGCCCAAGACCCTAATGATGAACCAGCATCTGTACTTTTAGAGAGGATTAAGGAAGAAAAGGAAAAGCTAATCAAGGAAGGGAAGATAAAGAAGCAAAAACCACTTCCAGAGATAACAGAGGAAGAAAAACCTTTTGAGATACCTGAGATTTGGGAATGGGTGAGAATGGGGGAAGTAGCTATAATAAATCCAAGGAATTCATTTGAAGATGATAAACAAGCTTCATTTGTCCCAATGGCATTAATTGAAGAAGGTTTTAAAAATAACCATACTTCAGAAATTAAGCTGTGGAAGGATATAAAGAAAGGGTTTACTCATTTTGCTGAAAATGATGTTGCAGTAGCGAAAATAACTCCTTGTTTTGAAAATAGAAAGTCAGTAATTATGCGAAATTTGGTTAATGGAATAGGTGCAGGGACTACAGAATTACACATAATCAGAAGTATAAATAGATTAGTAGCTCCCGAATATATACTTAGCATTTGTAAGACAGATAGATTTATAAAAGATGGGGTGTCAACATATACTGGAACAGCAGGACAGCAAAGGATAAGTAAAGATTTTATTATGAATTACTTAATCCCCCTCCCCCCTCTTGCAGAACAAAAACGAATAGTAGCAAAAGTAGATGAATTATTTGCTTTAATAGATGAACTTGATTCTAATAAAGAAGAATTGCTAGAAGTAATAAATTTAACACGAAACCAAGTATTACAACTTGCTATTCAAGGTAAATTAGTAGACCAGGATCCTAATGATGAGCCAGCATCAGTGTTATTAGAGAAGATTAATAAAGAAAGGGACAAGTTAATAAAGGAAGGGAAGATAAAGAAACAAAAACCTTTACCAGAGATAACAGAGGAAGAAAAGCCTTTTGAGATACCTGAAGGATGGGAATGGGTTAGGTTAGGGGATATAGGGGATTGGGGAGCAGGAGCAACTCCAAAGCGTTCAAATCCTAATTACTATGAGAATGGTACAATACCTTGGATAAAAACTGGTGAACTTAATGATGGCTATATAAAGCATTCTGAAGAATACATAACAGAAGAGGCTATTAAAGAAACATCTGTTAGAATGAATAAAATAGGAGATGTTCTAATAGCTATGTATGGAGCTACAATTGGTAAATTGGGAATACTGGAAATTGAAGCAACTACAAATCAAGCCTGTTGTGCATGTACTCCATTTAATGGGGTTTTTAATCGTTATTTATTCTATTATCTACTTTCACAAAGAGAAAACTTGAAAAATATGAGTGAAGGTGGGGCACAGCCAAATATATCAAAAGAAAAAATAGTAAATTATATTTTCCCTCTTCCACCTCTTGAAGAACAAAAACGAATAGTAAAAAAAGTAGATTCCATAATGAATATGTTAGACGAACTTGAAAATGAGTTAACTACTAAGAATTAGAAAGCTATAAGTATTAATAAATATTACTAAAAAATATATTATTTTATAATTAATTTTATTCTTTTAGTGGTATACTTAAGATAAAAAAAGGAAGTAGTGAAACCGCAAGATGCGGTTGCTACTTCAGGGAGAATTAACTAATAGCCACCTTGCAGGGTGGCTTTATTTTTTAACAAATTGTCATTAAGTAAATAAGTTTTAATGTTAATGTCTAAGTTGATAAAATAGTAAAAGGATTAAATCATAAGATGGTTGAGTAGGGCCAGGGAGCCCGGTTGGCCATGTTTTTTATTTAGACAGGAGGATTTGGAGGGCTAAGGAATAATATATCAATTTCAGACAATCTATGCTATAATAATATATAATTATGTTACCGGGATCCACCTTGAAGGGAAAATCTGGCTGGCTCCTACTTTGAAAGTATTTATTGTAAAGGTAGGGCTTTTATTTTTTATAAAGAAAGTAATGGATATTTTCAACGATTTATTAGTCGCACGGTGACAGGCTAGCAGGAATACCAGGAGGGGATATTTGA
>JAAYEM010000083.1 GCA_012728725.1 Tissierellia bacterium
CAACTAAAACCTGCATACAATATTCAATGTGCAACAAATGGAGGCTACATAATAGATATAGAAGGGTTCAGTAACCCAGCAGATGTTAGGACCTTGATTCCTTTTATGAATAATCTACTGGAGAAATATGGGTCTAAGATAGAAAGAATTGTAGCAGACTCAGGATATGAAAGTGAAGAAAATTATCTTTACTTAAAAGAAAATCGGCTAGAATCTTTCATAAAACCATCAAATTATGAGATAAAAAAGACAAGAAAATATAAAAAAGATATTTCTAGAAAAGAGAATATGGAATACTGCGAGGCTAATGACTACTACATTTGTGCTAACAATAAAAAGTTAGAGTTTGAAAAAATAATATATAGGAAAAAGAATAATGGATTTAAAAGTGAACACAGGGTTTATCTTTGTAAAGAATGCCTGAACTGTAGCTATTCCAATGACTGTATTAAAAATAAAAACAAATCTGGATTGAAACGCATATATGTAGCGGAAAGATTTGAGAGATTAAGAAGGCAATCAGAAGAAAATATAACTTCAAAAGAAGGAATTGTCGATAGACAAAATCGCTCAATTCAGGCTGAAGGAGCCTTTTCGTATATTAAATCGGGAATGGAGTATTTAAGGTTTAGGCATAGGAGTCTGGATAAGATTATCGCAGAGATGAAGTTACTAAGTTTGGCAATAAATATAAGGAAACTAAGTAATAAAATGAAAGCAAATAAATTAGGATTTATTAGGTATAAAGAGGCGATTTAATAGTAAAAAACCTTAAATAGAATCGAACTTAGAAAATCTCTAGGTTTATTTAGTGTACCCAAAATTAAGACTGAAAAAATAAATTATAAAATACAAAAATTTATCTAATATTGCTGATAACAAGAACATAAAAAAAGAGGCATTTCATAACTCCTTTAGGAGTTATGAAACAGCCCCTTTATTAATAGGGTATACTCATATCTGATAAATAACTTCCCCTTTTTGGTGCCTGGCACCGGGAAAGGGAAGTTATTGTGATAATGAAAATTATTATCAATTAATATGTTTAAAAAAATAGGAATTGGATATAAATAAGGTGTACAAAAGAATATAATATATAGGAGGTAAGGTATGGAAAGATTGGTAGGAAGAAAAGCGCCAGATTTTACTATGAATGCCTGTTTAGGAGATGGCAGTGATTTTTGTAAAGTTAGTTTAGAGGATTATAAGGGAAAATGGTTGGTAATGTTTTTCTATCCGTTGGACTTTACATTTGTTTGACCAACCGAAATTAGAGGCTATTCTGGCAGAATAGAGGACTTCAGAAAAGAAGGTGCAGAGGTTTTAGCTGTAAGTACTGATAGTGAACACTCTCATAGGGCATGGATTAATTCTGATCTTGGAAAGGTAAACTTCCCAATAGCTTCTGATATGACAAAACAGGTAGCTAAAGACTATGGTGTACTAGTAGAGGAGGAAGGGATTGCCCTCAGGGGATTGTTTATAATCGATCCAGAAGGAATAGTTAGATATTCAGTAGTACATGATTTAGATGTAGGAAGAAGTGTTAATGAAACATTGAGGGTTCTAAAGGCATTGAAAACAGGAGGCCTTTGCCCAGTGGACTGGGAGGAAGGGGACGACCTGTTATAATATAAAAAGCGGTCATTAATTTGACCGCTTTTAGCATATAGATTTAATAATTAATCTGTGAACATTTGGGTCCAATATGTGGTGCCGTTGGCTTTAACATACCCAACTCCTATTTTTCCAAAGTTTGGGTTAAGTATATTTGCCCTATGGCCAGATGAGTTCATCCAACCATTTACTACAGATTGGGCACTAGTATACCCTTTGGCAATATTTTCTCCAGCCGTCCTATATTGGATTCCAAAGCTTCTCATCATGGCAAATGGATCTCCATAGGTAGGAGATGTATGGCTGAAATAGTTGTTATCTGCCATATCCTGGGATTTGATTCTAGCCACCCTTGATAATTCTTCACTATATTGAAGGGGAGCTAGTCCAGCTTTTTGTCTTTCTATATTTACCAGTCTAACTACTTCCTGTTCAATGGATTCATTTGTTCCCACATTTGTTCCTGGAGCTGGTTTGTTTGGTTTAGTTTCTGGAGTATTATTGTTGCTGTTATTGTTATTATTGTTATTATTTTTATTATTTTTATTATTGTTGTTATTTTCTTTTTCCTTACCAATATTGGAATTTGGATTTTCATTTTCTTCTACTGGAGTTTCAGGTTTTGTAGGTACACTGGGTCTAATTCTGATTATTATATTGCCAAACCTACTTGTCAAATAATTATTTAAATAGTTATTGTAAGTAATAACATATCTTTTTTGACTATACTGATTTTGATTGTTTTTGTAATTAACACTTGCAGCTTGTCCTACAGATGTTGATAAGGTAATGGCTGCAGCTAATGAAAGCAGTACTTTTTTATAGTTATTTTTCATATCCTATTTCCTCCTTAAAATTTAAATTCAAGCTACCCTCCTTTCAAATTTAATTTATAAAAAATATAACATTAAATATGTATTAAATAAACGCTAAATTGATGGAAGGTTAACATAAAATTGGTAATAGAAGAAAAAAGGTCCTGTACAAAGACAGGACTCAATATATATAGCTCTATTTAATTCTTACCTGATGATATACTTTTTTACCCTTTCTCAGTAGTATTTTACCTTCATCAAAATCTTCCAAGCTTACTACTTTGCCAATATCTTCCACTTTTACTCCGTCTATAGATATCCCACCTTGCTCTATTAGCCTACGACCTTCACTGTTGGATTTGGTAAGGCCTACATTCTTTAATAGATCTAGTATTCCAATTCCCTCTTCAAATACTGATTTATCAAATTCTGTAAAGGGTATGGAACCTTCCTCTTTGGCACCGGCAAATAGAGCCTTGGCTGCATTTTGAGCTTTTATAGCCTCTTCTTCCCCATGGATCATTTTGGTTACTTCAAAGGCAAGCACCTCTTTGGCCTTATTGATTTCAGCCCCTTCTAAGGAAGCCAATCTTTTGATTTCATCCATGGGCAGGAAGGTTAGTAAGCACAAGAATTTCTCCACATCCCTATCATCTGTATTTCTTAGGTATTGATATAATTCATAAGGGGAGGTCTTATTAGGATCTAGCCATATGGTACCAGATTCCGTTTTACCCATCTTCTTGCCTGATGCAGTAGTTAATAGGTTAAAGGTCATGGCATATACCTTGGCTCCTTCAAGTTTTCTAATTAGCTCATAGCCCCCCAGTATATTAGACCATTGATCGCTACCACCTACTTGCAGGCGACAGTTATAATCCCTGTATAGTTTTAAATAATCATAGGATTGCATTAGCATATAGCTGAATTCAAAGAAGGTTAATCCTCTTTCCATCCTATTTTTATAACAATCAAAAGTTAGCATCCTATTGACGGAGAAATGGACTCCAATCTCCCGCATAAAGTCTAAGAAATTCAAATCCAGTAGCCAATCTGCATTGTTGACCATTAGGGCCTTATCATCGCTAAAATCCAGGAATTTGGATAGTTGCTCCTTAAACCTTGCTGCATTATGGTCTATTTCTTCCTTTGTAAGGAGTTTTCTCATATCCGATTTTCCAGATGGATCCCCTATCATGGTAGTTCCTCCGCCTAATAGGGCAATGGGTCTGTGTCCAGCCCTTTGCATATGCATCATTACCATTATTTGAAGAAAATGGCCCAGGGTTAGACTATCAGCTGTTGCATCAAATCCTATATAGAAGGTAACGGATTCCTTGCCTAAAAGTTCAGCTAGTTCATCTTCATAGGTTACCTGATCAATATAGCCTCTTTCCTTTAGTGTATAATAAACATTTCCCATATCTATACCTCCTAAATCCTAATATATTATTCAGTCTAAAAAGGGTGTCTTCTCATGAAAGGACGAGAAGACACCCCGTGGTACCACCTTTATTCGCATAAAGCCTCAAATCACTTAACGCGTGAACACGCAATAGTTTCCTATTGAAACTAGGGATTCGTAATTCGCTGAGTTATTAGGTTATAGACCTCTCACCAATGGCCTATTCTCTGTCATTTAACCATAACCAGCTACTGGATCCGTCATCGTTTTATATTCACTTAAAATGTATATTAATACATAAAATTTATATTGTCAAGGGCAAAAAAAATAGAGGATTATTAATCCTCTACTATTAACTCCTTGCTATTCTCCCATAATCCATGGATATTGCAGTAGCTGGTGGCATATAGGGTTCCTGATTTTTCAACCTTGAACCTGGCTGTTACATAAGGCTCTGTGAAAGCTCCATGTTCACCGTGGCTGGAGAAATTATAGGTGCCTATCTCTACTGGGAAATTACCCCCTTCTGGATGGAAGAATAGTTTTATCCATGCTATGTAATGTTCTTGTACATTTGGGTGGGGGATTTCTTCGCCTATATTAACATTTACTTCTACCAAGTCACCCTTTTTTACCTTGTCTGGAGCATGGATAACTGGGACATGCTTTTCACCCTTCCAATCTCCACTTTGGTATAGACTTCCTATGTTCTTCATATTCATACCTCCCTACTTATTATATTATTTTATATATAGCTAACCATATAATTATATACCCAAATAAAATAATAAATACCTACTATATAATTAATTATTTATTTTTTATATAATAAAATAGAAGGGGTAGAAAAATTGTAAGGGAACTATTGAAAGTATGGAAATACTTTGGGTAAAATTTCATTAAAATTACAGGGAGGTATTATTATGAATATTTACACTAAAACAGGGGACAAGGGGACAACATCCTTATTTGATAATAAAAGGGTGTCTAAGGATGATATTAGGGTGGAAAGCTATGGTACAGTTGATGAGTTGGTATCTTTCTTAGGTTTAGCCAAAAATTATATGGATGACAAAGAAATATATGGAATTATCCAAGAAATTCAGAATAAACTATTTACTGTGGCCACCAATTTAGCAACTGAGGATAAAACAAAAGTAAAACACCATATAGTAGAGGAGGATATTGATCGTTTAGAAAATATAGTAGATGAGTATATGGGAAGATTAAATAATCCTACCGGTTTTATAGTTCCAGGCTCAGGCAAAAAATCAGGCTATCTCCATGTCTGCCGTACCATTTGCAGAAGGGCAGAAAGGCGGATAATAACCCTGGCTGCTAATAGCGAGGTAGATCCTAAAGTAATGAAATATATGAATCGCTTATCAGATGTACTATATGCTTTGGCTAGGTATTTAGAGGAAGAAGAGGTAAAGGTAGAATATAGATAATAGGCTTTACCCTTGAAAAATGGGGATATTGGTTTAAAATAGACTTTAAGTGGCATCAGGATTGGTGCTGCTGTTTTTTTCAATTTTCTAATTTGTCGTACTAGAGTACTATTTTATCGAATAGGAACTTTTAATAGAGAAAAATTAGGAAAATAGCAGAAAAAGGCATATATTATAGATTATCTGTGTTTTAAAAATAATTTTTGTCTTTTAAAATCTATTGTGATATTATAATGATAAGACCTTATTTTAGAGGGTGAAAATATGTTGATTAAAGATGAGGTCAACTCATTTAAAAAGAATATAAAGAAATTTGGGGGTTTGAATTATCATGTACTTGAAAGTATGGCAGACTGGGTTAGGGTAGTAGATAATACCGGAACCATAATATATGCCAATAAAGCTATGATAAAAGCTTTAGGAGAGGATATCATAGGAAAGAAATGTTATAGATCCATTGGTAAGGATGAGCCCTGTGGATTTTGTATTTCTAAAAGAAGTATCACTTCTAATGAAACAATCCAAAAGGAAGAAATTATAAATGGTAGATATTATTCTGTCAAATGTTCCCCAGTTCTAGATGGTAATGGTAAGCCGGTGGCTGCTGTAGAAGTTCTTAGGGATGTAACTAGAGAAAGAAAGTTGGAATTGGAGCTTATTGAGAAAAACAAGAAGATGAGCAAGGACCTAAGGTTTGCTAAAAAACTTCAACAAAGTATACTTCCTAAAAAGGGAATATACAAGACAATAAAAATAGACCATCTATATAAACCCTCAGAGATACTAAGTGGAGACATGTTTGATATATATCATATAGATGAGGATAATATAGGATTATACATTTGTGATGTAGTGGGAAATGGAATAACTGCTTCCATGATGACCATGTTTGTAAGACAGACTATGAGGGCTATAAAGGATGATGTTTTAAGCCCCTCTATAGCTTTAACAGAGCTACATAAAAGCTTCTATAGTTTACAGCTAGGTGCAGACAAGTACTTTACAATATTTTATGCGGTCTACAATACCAGGAATAATCAATTAAAATATGCAAATGCTGGTCATAACTGTATTCCTATCAAATTCAATTCTAAAGGGATTGATTTATTGACCACCAAGGGATTCCCCATATCCTTAATTTTTAGTGAAATATATTATGAGGAAAATGATATTGTATTGGATAAAGGTGACAAAATATTATTCTACACCGATGGCATAACGGAGATAAAGAATCTGGATGGGGAAGAATTTGGAGTAGATAGGATAGTGGATATAATAAAGGAAGGGGAGGAGGACCTTCTAGCCAGAATAGTAAAGGAAGTAGAGGAGTTTAGATGGGGAGAACAGGAAGACGATTTTGCAATGGTATTGATGGAGGTATTAGAATAAAAAGTCTAGATTATTTCTAGACTTTTTATTACTTTATAGATGGAAGGTGGATGTATGGACAATATTGTTTTTGATTATTCAAATAGTTTCATTGGGGAGAATGAAATTAAAAGCATAGAGCCTATTATAGCTTGTTCCCATGAACTTCTTCATACAAAGATGGGGGCAGGGAAAGAATATACCGGCTGGATAGAATGGCCTAATAATTATGATAAAGAAGAATTTAATAGAATAAAGGAAAAGGCCAATGGGATAAGGGAAATATCAGATACCTTTATAGTAATAGGCATAGGGGGTTCCTATTTAGGGGCCAGGGCCTGTATAGAAGCCTTGAACCATAGCTTTTATAATATGCTGCCCAAAGAAAAGCGAAGGGGTCCAGAGATCTACTATGTAGGAAACAATATAAGCAGTACCTATATTTCAGATATATTTGATATACTAGAGGATAAGGATATTTGTATTAATGTTATATCTAAATCTGGAACTACTACTGAACCAGCCCTTGTATTTAGACTCTTCAAAGACTATATGGAAAATAAATATGGTAAAGAGGGGGCCAGGAATAGGATATTTGTAACTACAGACAAATTTAGGGGCTCTTTGTTAGAATTGGCCCAAAAAGAGGGTTATACTACTTTTGCTATTCCCCAGGATATTGGAGGCAGGTATTCTGTGCTTACTCCTGTAGGCTTGCTGCCCATGGCTGTATCAGGAATAGATATAGATAGTCTAATGGAAGGTGCCTTGGATGGTATGGTGGAATACTCTGTAAAGGATATGGATGACAATATTTCCTACCAGTATGCAGCAGTAAGGAATATTTTATACAAAAGGGGCAAGGATATAGAGATATTGGTAAGCTATGAGCCCTATTTAGAGTATTTTGCTCAATGGTGGAAGCAACTCTACGGTGAAAGTGAAGGAAAGGATAGTAAGGGGATATTTCCTGCCTCTGTTAATTTTACTACAGACCTACATTCCTTAGGCCAGTTAATACAGGATGGAAGGAGAAATCTATTCGAAACTATTATAAATGTAGGAAGGCCTAAAAAAGATATATTGATAGAAGAGGATAGGGATAATTTGGATAAATTGAACTATCTAGCGGGAAAAACTATAGACTATGTAAATAAGAAGGCCTTTGAAGGAACCTTAATGGCCCATACTAAAGGACAAGTACCCAATCTGGTAATCCATATGCCGGAGATGAATGAATACTATTTGGGGAAACTAATTTATTTCTTCCAGAAGGCCTGTGCCATCAGTGGATACATATTAGGGGTTAATCCCTTTGATCAGCCTGGGGTAGAGGAGTATAAGAGGAATATGTTTAAGTTACTTGGAAGACCTGGGTATTAATAGAATATCAAAAATGGATAGAGGATTTTTCGACTACAATAGATAAAATAGATTGTTTCTTGAGAATAACTTCCCTTTTGTGGTGCCAGGCACCACAAAAGGGAAGTTATTATTATTTATATAAAAATGGAAATTGGACACAATATATAGAAAGAATCAGTTGGGAAGGTGGCTAATAGGTGAGAACTTTCTGGAAGGTTTTTATTGTGTCCTTTATTTTTTTCTTTATAGCCATTTTTTTAGGCTCCTATTCCTATATAAGATCCAATGAACATCAATTGAAATCCAATATAATCGATGAAAAAGAATATGTAAGGGAAGTTGAAGATATACAACCCCAGGAGATAGCTAACAAGGAAAAAGAATTAGAAATTAAAACCTATAACTCCTTATCTGAAGCCTTTAAGGATAGTAGTAGAATCAACGTAGTAATATTAGGTTTGGAGGATATTAGGACGGATACCATTATATTTGCATCCCTACAGCCGGAAACAAAAAAGGTAAATATGATATCTATTCCAAGGGATACCTATATCCATAGAAAGGGTTATAACAGGGCAGAGGAGAGGAAAATAAATGCCATATATGGAGAGCATGGAGTTGATGGGGTAAAGAAGGCGGTATCCTATATATTGGCTGGTGTTCCCGTTCACCATTATATTATAGTGGATTATAAGGGGGTGGAGAATATAATAGATTCCGTTGGAGGGGTGGAGGTGGTAGTACCCTTCCCCATGAAATATTCAGATCCAACGGCAAATCCTCCTGTAAATATAAATATTAAAGAAGGGAAGCAGGTATTAAGTGGCAAAAAGGCCCTAGATTTCTTAAGATATAGGAAGGGGAACAATAATAAGGAAGGTTATATAGATGGGGACTTAGGCAGAATTAGGGCCCAACAGCAATTTATTAAATCCTTTATAGATAAGGTGCTAAGCTACCGTTTACCAGTGGTGGTAAAAAATGCCTTTGATTATATCAATACGGATATAGGATTATTGGAGGGTTTATACTATACTAGAAAACTTGTTGGGATCAAAAGTGAAGATTTTTCCATTGTTACACTGCCAGGTGAGCCAGAATTTAGAAGATATGATGGGAGGCTATTATCCTATTTTATATATAATCCCTTAGAGGTTAAAAAGGTGATGGAAGAAATATATAATGTAAAACCCCCTAAATCCTAGGGGGTTTTATATTAATAATAATATTATCTATAAAGACCTGCTTATATGGCTTCCTTTTTATTGGCTTTCAACATGGATTCTCCTATGGTATATACATTTCCTGCTCCCATGGTTACTACAATATCACCTTTTCTAGCGTGTTTAATAATGTAGTTTTCGATTTTTTCAAAGGAAGACATGTACTTGGCATCTACCCCATTTTTTAATAGGCCTTCTACTAAATGGGTGGAATGGATAGAACCATTATCTTTTTCCCTGGCTGCGTATATATCAGATATTATAACCTTGTCGGCTTCTGAGAAGGATTCAGCAAAACTATCTAACAATATCTTAGTTCTAGTATAGGTATGGGGTTGGAATATGCACCAGATGCGATTATTTGTAGAATTCCTTAAAGCTCTCAATGAGGCCTTTATTTCAGTAGGATGATGGGCATAATCGTCTATTATCTTTATTCCATTTACAACTCCCTTTACCTCTAACCGTCTATGGGTACCCTTATATTGTTTTAAAGCATCTAATATGGTTTCTATAGGAACTTCCATCAGATGGGTGGTAACGATGCTGGCTAATGCATTATATACATTATGAATTCCCATAACATTTAGTTTAACTGGATATAAGGATTGGCCTTTTATATTAAGCATGAATCTGACATGACCTTCCTCTGTAAAAGTAATATTTTCTGCTGTATAATCGGATTTTTCGTTAATTCCAAAGGTGATAACATCTACTTCTGCATTTTTTATTACCTTTCTAGCATGGTTATCATCTTTGTTTATAATTAAATATCCTCCCTTTTGGATATTTTTTACATATTGGGAGAAGGTACTTACTATGTGATCGATATTTTTAAAGTAATCTAGATGATCTTCCTCTATATTCAAAATTATGGCCATGGTAGGATAATATTTCAAAATATTTCCCTTGTATTCACAGGCTTCAGTCAATATATATTTTTTATTGCCTAATTTTACGTTTCCTCCAATTTCATCTAATTGGCCACCAAGCAATATGGTAGGGTTTAAGCTAGAGCGATTTAGAATAGTGGCAATCATGCTGGTTGTGGTAGTTTTACCATGGGTTCCAGAGACTGCAATGGAGTTTTTGAAATTCTTCATCAAGGCTCCCAAAAAAGTTGCCCTATCAATGGTGGGAATATTTCTGTTTAAAGCTTCAACCAATTCTTCATTATTGCTGGAAATTGCATCGGTATAAACCACTAGATCAGCATCTTTAACATTATCCTTCCTATGGTTTATGTATATATTAGCCCCTAGAGCTTTTAACCTTTCTATAATATAACTATTATTGGTATCAGAACCAGAAACTTTATATCCTTCTGCCAATAAAATTTCTGCTAAACCACTCATACTGATCCCGCCAATTCCAATAAAATGGATGTGGGAGTACTTATGGTCATTTATGAAAAATTCAAACATAAACTTACCTCCTATGTTGTTAGAATTCAATGCCCTTTTCAATATTATTGCCAAGTTGTATATTAATTAATATTATTTTATTCCAATAACTCTTTTTTGTCACTGTCTGATTATATCATATTACTATATTAATAAAAATGCAATCTCAATTGAATTTTGTATTATTTGGAAGCAAAAAATTAATATAAGGGATATAGATAAAAAATTTAATAAATTTTTAAAATAAAGAAGGATTTTGAAAAAACATATAGAATATAGAGAATATTTAATAATTTCCAATTTTATGACTTCTATGGAAGGTGGTGAGCTTAAGCTGTGAAAGTTACTGACGTAAGGATAAGGAAGATTACTGAAGAGGGAAAGATGAAAGCCATAGTATCGGTAACCTTTGATGATGAGTTTGTTGTTCATGATATAAAAATAATCGATGGACAGAATGGATTGTTTATAGCCATGCCTAGTAGAAAGATGCTGGATGGAGAATTTAGGGATATTGCACACCCAATTAATGCTGAAACTAGGAAGAAGATTCAGGATGCAATATTTGAGGAATATGAGAAAGTACTTATAGGGGATAACTAAGGGCCAAAAGGCCCTTTTTACTTTGCCTTTTTTAGGGTATAATACAAAGATTGTTAATTAAAATGAATATAGGGTGTGGACTTATATATTAAATAGGTTAAAATATAATTTGGATAGATAAATATAAATGGGGTGTTAATATGGATATATCTATAATATTAGCAGCAGGAGAAGGAACCAGGATGAAGTCCAAATTGCCAAAGGTATTACATAGGATATGTGGTAGACCCATATTAGATTATGTAATAAGGGCTAGTAAAAATGCTAATATAGAGAAAAATTATGTAATAGTCGGCCATGGAGGAGACGTGGTAAAGGAAAGCTTTAAAGGGACAGATGTTTTATTCATCCACCAGCCTATAGGTGAGAATTATCCCTATGGTACCGGCTATGCCGTTATGCAAGCTATTGATTATATATATGATAATAGCAATGTGGTAATATTATACGGGGATACTCCATTGATAACCGAGAATACAATAAAAAAATTAATGGAATACCATAAAGATAATAAATATGATGGTACCGTTTTAACGGCTTATGTAGATGACCCAACAGGATATGGTAGGATTGTTAGGGATGATAAGGGTCAAATAATGAAGATAGTAGAGCATAAGGATGCTTCCCCTGAAGAAATAAAAATAAAGGAGATTAACTCAGGGATATATTGTTTTAAAGGTAAGCTTCTAAAGGATGCCCTTAGTAAAATCGATAATGATAATGCACAAGGGGAATACTATGTAACAGATGTAATCAAGATATTGAAGGAAGAGGGCCATAGGGTAGGGGCTTATCTAATAGACGACTCCAGGGAGATATACGGAGTAAATAATAGGGTACAATTGGCCTTTTGTGAGAAGATAATGAGGAAAAGGATCAATGAAGGCCATATGCTAGAGGGGGTTACCATAATTAATCCAGAAAATACCTATATAGAGCCTGGTGTAAAGATAGGAAGAGATAGTATAATATATCCTGGAGCTATCCTTGTAGGGGATACCACTATTGGGGAGGATTGTATAATTGGTGAAAATACCAGAATAGAAAGTAGTCAGATAGGAAATGGGGTTAGGATATATTCATCCACCATTGAGGAGAGCATAGTAGGGGATGGATGCCGGATAGGGCCCTATGCCCATCTCAGACCTAATAGCCGTTTAGGGAAAAATATTAGGATTGGTAATTTTGTAGAGATTAAAAACTCTACCATTGGGGATAATTCTAAAGCAGGTCATCTGGCCTATGTAGGGGACGCAGATGTGGGTAAAAATGTAAATATAGGTTGTGGTGTAGTATTTGTTAATTATGATGGCCATTCAAAGCATAGGACCCTGGTGGAGGACAATGCATTTTTAGGTAGCAACTCAAATTTGGTGGCTCCTGTTGTTGTTAGGGAATGGGGCTATGTAGCAGCTGGCTCTACTATAACCCATGAAGTAGAAAGGGAAAGCTTGTCCATAGCTAGGGCTAGGCAAGTAAACAAAATTGGATGGGTTAATGAGAAGGGTTTAAAAAGGGAAAAATAAACTTTAGGAGGAAAATGTAATGGAATTAAAAAAAGGTGAGATTAAAATATTTTCAGGTAACGCCAATAGGAGATTGGCAGAGGATATATGTAAGGAATTGGATGCACCATTGGGATGCTGTGAAGTAGGAAGATTTAGCGATGGTGAAATATTTGTAAATATAGATGAAACAGTAAGGGGCAGGGATGTATTTATAATCCAGCCTACCTGCAGTCCAGTAAATGATAATTTAATGGAGTTGCTAATCCTTATAGATGCCTTTAAAAGGGCTTCTGCCGGCCGTATCAATGCGGTGATACCCTATTATGGTTATGCTAGGCAGGATAGGAAAACCAAGGCTAGAGAGCCTATTACAGCAAAGTTGGTGGCCGATTTATTGGAGATAGCAGGTATAGATAGGGTAGTAACAATGGATCTACATGCAGGCCAGATTCAAGGATACTTTAATCTACCCGTTGACCATTTGTCTGGGGTACCAATTCTTGCAAACTATTTCAAAAAAATTATAGATGGGGATACCGTTGTAGTTTCACCAGACCTAGGCGGTGTAACCAGGGCCAGAAACTTTGCAAATCTGTTGGATCTGCCAATAGCCATTATTGAAAAGAGAAGGCCAAAAGCAAATGTTTCAGAGGTAATGAATGTTATAGGGGATATTAAGGATAAAAACGTAATAATTATAGATGATATAATAGATACTGCCGGAACTATTACCAAGGCAGCGTCGGTACTTAAGGATTTTGGGGCCAAATCTGTATATGCTTGTGCCACCCATGCAGTTTTATCTGGACCTGCTATTGAAAGGATCGGGGATTCTGTCATTGAAAAGTTCATCATAAGCAACACAATACCCTTGGAGGAAGATAAGAAGATTGATAAGATAGATATAGTAAATGTAGCTCCCATCTTTGCTGAGGCTATAAAGAGAATTCACCTTAATGAATCTGTAAGCATTCTTTTCGATTAGTATAAGGGGTGATAGATTGTTTGCAGTAGTTGGATTAGGCAACCCCGGCAAAGACTATTCTTATACAAGACACAATGTAGGTTTTGATACTGTTGATATATTGGCCAGCAGGAACAATATAAAAATAAACAAGATAAAGTTTAAATCTGTATATGGTGAGGGTATAATTGGAGGGAAGAAGACCCTGTTAGTAAAACCTCAGACCTATATGAATAATAGTGGTATGGCAGTATTAGATCTATATAAGTTCTATAAAATTCCCTTAGAGAATATTATAGTTATAGTAGATGATGTGGATATAGAGTTTGGAACCATCAGGATTAGGAAAAAGGGTAGTTCAGGCTCCCATAATGGATTAAAGTCCATAATATACCACCTGGAATCTGAGGAATTTCCCAGAATAAAGATTGGAATAGGGAATAAAAAAGAGGGACAAGATTTGGCTGATTTTGTATTGAGTAGGTTTAGCAAAGATGAAAGAATATATATAGATGCTGCTATAGAAAAAGCTGCCCAGGCAGTAGAGACCATTATAAAATATGACATAGATAAGGCAATGAATGAATTTAATTCTAGAAAGAGCCAAGCCCAGGAGTAACTCCTGGGCTTAAGGTGCTTTAAGGAGTGTGCTGGTAGTATGCAAAATATGTTCATAGATCCCCTGAAAAATTTAGCTTCATATAAGAGTCTGATAAATAGTATAAAGGCAAAGGAAAGCCCCATATCCACCTATGGAATAATTGACGAAAATATGGGCCATATTGCTTATGCCTTAAATCAGCATACGAATAGGCAAATTTTAATAGTTACCTATGATGAGAGGAAGGCCAAAAGGATATATGAAGACATTAAAAATTTTGATGAATATGCAGTGGAATTGTTCCCCAATAGGGAGTTGGTCTTCTATAAGGTAGATGCCATTAGTACGGAAAGGATCAATGAAAGGTTGAAGGTTCTCACCCGTTTAATAAAGGGAGAACCTATAATTGTAATTGTCCATATTGAAGGCCTTTTAAATAAACTTACAGATCCTATTCTGTTTAAAAAACAAATTATTGAATTGGATTTGGATAGTAGAGTTGTATTGGATGAATTGGCCCAACATCTTATATCCAACGGATATGAGAGGGAAAGCATGGTAGAGGGGGTAGGCCAGTTTAGCATAAGGGGAGGAATAATAGACTTCTTTTCCCCCTATAATGAGTATCCCTACAGGATAGAACTATTTGATGATGAAATAGACTCCATCAGGACCTTCGATATAGGGACCCAAAGGTCTATTGAGGCGGTTGAATCCGTATTAATACCTCCAGTGAAAGAGGTGCTTATATTAGATGAATATAGGGATGCTATTATTGAAAGTATGGAAAAAGAATTAAATGAAATCCTAGATAGGTTAGGGAAAGATCCTAGGACCCAGGAGAAAGTAGAGGAAAAGTTTGGGTCCTATATAGGGGAGCTGAAGAATAAGCTCCACATTTCAAATATGGATATGATTGTTCCCTATATACCTGAAAAGTATCTATCCAGCATTTTAGGCTATTTAAGAGAGGATGCCTTGATATTTGTAGATGAGCCTAGAAGGATAGAGGAAAGGGCATCCAGCATCAGGGAGGAGTTCCTAGTTAAGTATTCAGAGTTATTGGAAGTAGGGGAAGTTTTGCCAAGCCACGGAAAGATCAATTATGAATATGTGGACATGGTTGATGGCATAAAGAAGAGGGTCTACATAGCCAATACCCCCTTATCTAAAGGAGTGCCGGGGATCAATCCAAAATCCCTTATAGGATTTTCTACTAAAACCATGCAGTCCTTCCACAGCAATGTGGATCTATTAAAGGAAGAGTTAGAACATTATAAGTACAGGGGCTATAAGGTCATTATCTTTTCAGGCACTGAAGAAAGGGGTAAAAGGTTACAAGACAGCTTAATGGATTTAGGCCTTGTAGCTACCTATGTAGAGGATGGTTATAGGGAGATTAAATCAAACCAGGTATTTATAACTCCCGGCAGTATTGGCGGTGGTTTTGAATATACCGATATAAAATTTGCCTTCATAAGTGATGGAGAGGTGTTCGGTTCCTCTAAGGAGACCCGGAGGAGGAAGAGGAAGGCTAAAGGGGACACAATAGATTATACCGACCTAAATATAGGGGATTATGTGGTACATGAAAACCATGGTATTGGCCAGTATGGAGGAATAGAGCAGTTAAATATTCAGGGAGTAATAAAGGATTACTTGACCATTCACTATAGGGGAAACGATAAACTATATGTGCCCATAGACCAGATGAATTTAATACAGAAATATGTAGGGGCAGATGGGATTAGGCCTAAAATCAATAAACTGAGCAGTCCTGAGTGGGCAAGGGTTAAACAGAGGGCGAAAAAAGCTGTAGAGGATCTGGCCAAGGATCTGTTAGAGCTTTATGCTAAGAGGGAGACTTCAAAGGGTTTTGCCTTTTCATCGGATACGGTATGGCAGAGGCAATTTGAGGATTCCTTCCCATATCAGGAAACGGAGGCTCAGATTAGAAGTATAGAAGAGATTAAAAAGGATATGGAAAGGAATAAGCCTATGGATAGGCTGCTATGTGGAGATGTAGGCTATGGAAAGACGGAAGTGGCTTTAAGGGCTGCTTTTAAGGCCATAATGGATGGAAAACAGGTAGCTTTTTTGGTACCTACTACTATTTTGGCCCAGCAGCATTACAATACCATTAGGGAAAGATTTGAAGCCTTCCCCATCAAGGTTGGTATGTTGAGTAGATTTAAGACGGCTGCAGAGCAGAAGTATATAATAGATGAGCTTAGAAGGGGAACTATGGATATGGTTGTAGGTACTCATAGGCTCTTATCTAAGGATGTAGTATTCAAAGATCTGGGCCTCCTAATAATAGATGAGGAGCAGAGATTTGGAGTTAAGCATAAGGAGACTTTAAAGAAATTAAAAGAAAATGTAGATGTATTAACTCTAACTGCCACACCTATTCCAAGAACCCTCCATATGTCCCTTATAGGAATCAGGGATATGAG